>JAHXHF010000372.1 GCA_025656895.1 gamma proteobacterium symbiont of Bathyaustriella thionipta | reverse complement strand
TCTGAAGCATTGGCGTTGGTATTTATAGGGCAATTGCCAGCATTTACTCAGTGAGCTGGAATTTTTGATAAAGTACGCTGAGTAGTTACACCGGATTTATCTCTTATCGGAAGTTTTTCAACCCGATAATTGTGCATATCGAGAGGATCAAATGCGGGTTCTTTTTTTTCAGCCATCAGGCTTTGCCTCAAACATGAGTGTTTTTTGTGAATATTTACACAGTAAGGATGATTATTCTGCAGTGTTGCGATGAGCGGTCTTTGTGCTACTTCGCCGTTCATACAACAAGCGATCGGCTGTCAGACATATTATAGAGTGCTGTTTCCCGTCTTGGCAAGGTGCTCGGACTTGCCGTTTGTAAATTTAATATCGGCTTGTCTGATGCTGCCGTCAGAAAACAGGCGGCTATCGTTTTGAACCGTTCGGTCTTTTGACAGCTATAGAGAGCCACCGAGAGAAGAGGTTGCAGCAGAAATACATTAAATCAGGTAGAATTGTTTGCTTTAATGGCCTTCGGTCTGTAAGCTAGCTCGCCCAGATTTCGTCGCATTTTTTTGTGCTCCAGGAGACTCGTCAGATGCGTAAACCCTTTGTTGCTGGTAATTGGAAAATGAATGGCTCGCGTGACAGCGTGCGTACTTTGCTGGACGGTATAAAAGCCGGCATGGCTGATGTGAGCGTGGCAGAAGTGGCGGTGTGTCCACCCGCTATCTATATCGCGGATGTGCAGCAGCAGCTTGAGGGCAGCGCAATTGGCTGTGGCGGTCAGGATGTTTCCACGCAAGCATCGGGGGCATTCACGGGTGAGATTTCTACGGCCATGCTGCAGGATTTCGCTTGTCGTTATACCCTGGTTGGTCACTCTGAGCGTCGCACTCTGCATGGAGAAGATGATGCATTGGTGGCGCGTAAATTTTCGGTAGCAAGTGCCGCAGGTTTGATTCCCATTCTGTGTATTGGTGAAACTCTGCAGGAACGTGAAGCCAATGAAACCGAAAGTGTGGTTTCACGCCAGCTGGATGCGGTTATCGAGCTGGATGGCATTGAAGCCCTGGCCGATTGCATTATTGCCTATGAGCCGGTGTGGGCTATTGGTACCGGTAAAACGGCTTCTTCAGCGCAGGCTCAGGAAGTGCATGCATTTATTCGCCAAAAGCTGGCGGAACTGAATGCCGATGTAGCCGAAGGTGTACGCATTCTTTACGGTGGTAGTGTCAAAGGCAGTAATGCGGAAGAATTATTCGGCCAGACTGATATTGATGGTGGCCTGATTGGCGGTGCTTCATTAATGGCCGATGACTTTCTGGCCATTTGTCGCGCAGCGCGCTAAAGGTTAATTAAATATGCAAGCGATAGTGGTAGTAATTCATTTGGCCGTTTCGATTGCTCTGATCGGCCTGATACTGATCCAGCATGGTAAAGGCGCTGATGCCGGGGCGGCTTTTGGTAGCGGTGCGTCCTCTACGGTGTTTGGTGCTCAGGGATCGGGGTCCTTTCTGACCAAGACAACAGCTATACTGGCAACCATATTTTTTATCAGCAGTGTCACCCTGGCTATGTTTGCCCTGGACAGTGGTAAGCAGGAACGCTTTATGCAGGAAGACGAGGCCGCTGAAGCCGTTGTAATACCGGCCGATGAAGCCAAACCTGCAGCAGAGGGTGTGGATGCGGAAGTACCGCGCTCTGTCGGTGTTTATCTGGAACCGCAGCCACAGGCACAAGCGGCTGCCAATGAGGTTCCGGCTAATATTGAGGTTCAGGAAGCGCCTGCTGCAGAAAATAATACAACGGAAGAAATGGCCGCTCCGCCCGCTGATGCAGAATCTTTCCAGACCGATATTATGGAAGAAGGGCAGCCGGGCCAGTAGATCAAGCCGATGTGGTGGAATTGGTAGACACGCCGTCTTGAGGGGGCGGTGGCGTAAGCCGTGCCGGTTCAAGTCCGGCCATCGGCACCATAATGTAAAGAACGGTATTCAGCAAGTTTGAATACCGTTTTTTTATAAGCATAATAAATATTGCTAAGCAACTGTTTTCCAACAAAAAACAATAAATTTCCCGGCTTGACACAAAGGTTTTATATGCACTAGACTTCTGGGTTCGCGCTTGGGCACGCTGAACACAAGGGTTAAGGCATGTTCTTCGGATGACGGCCTTATAAAGGGGATCTAATGCTCGCAAATTATCTGCCGGTTATTATTTTCATTGCTGTAGGCATGGTTATCGGCGCTGTTGTGCTGTTTGCCGGCATGTTGCTGGGGCCGCATAAGCCTTATGGCGAAAAAAACACGCCCTTTGAATGCGGTTTTGAAGCCTTTGAAGATGCGCGCATGAAGTTTGATGTGCGCTATTATCTGGTGGCTATCCTGTTCATTATTTTTGATCTGGAAATCGCCTTTTTGTTTCCCTGGGCGGTGGTACTGGATGATATCGGCGTAGTTGGCATGCTGGCCATGTTTGTATTTCTGGGTGTGCTGGTTGTCGGTTTTATCTATGAATGGAAGAAGGGTGCGCTGGAATGGGAATAGAGGGCGTACTTGAAAAAGGGGTGGTAACGACCAGTCTGGATTCGCTCATAAACTGGGCGCGAACCGGTTCTATGTGGCCCATGACTTTTGGTCTGGCCTGTTGCGCGGTGGAAATGATGCAGGCCGGCGCTTCACGTTATGACCTGGATCGCTTCGGTATTATTTTCAGACCCAGCCCGCGCCAGTCTGATGTCATGATTGTAGCCGGTACCCTGGTGAATAAAATGGCTCCGGCTCTGCGCAAGGTCTATGACCAGATGGCAGAGCCACGCTGGGTGATTTCCATGGGTTCCTGTGCGAATGGTGGCGGTTATTACCATTATTCCTATGCTGTGGTTCGTGGTTGTGATCGCATTGTGCCGGTGGATGTATATGTGCCGGGCTGCCCGCCTACGGCTGAAGCCTTGTTGTACGGAATTTTGCAGTTACAGCAAAAAATTCATCGTACCAATACGATAGCGCGCTAGGTGTTAGCAGAATGACAGCCCCCCTTTCAGATAAATTGCAAAAGCTAGAGGATGCTCTGGAAGAGTATCTTGAAGACTATGACTGTACAGTCGAAGTGGTTCTCGGGCAGATGATCCTTACCCTGCCGGCCGAACAACTGGTCGAGGTGGCACTGATACTGCGTTCACACAAGGCTTTCGGTTTTGAACAGCTGATTGACGTTTGCGGCGTTGATTATTCGGCGTATGGCCAATCTGAATGGGCTACTGAAACGGCTTCCAGCACAGGCTTTGGTCGCGGGGTTGATCGGGCTGATTTCGTCGCCGAGGATGATCCGCATCGATTTGCGGCGGTTTATCAGCTGTTGTCGATACAAAATAATGTGCGTTTACGCCTGAAAGTGTACGCGCCAGGCAATCCACCCATGCTGGATTCTGTGGTTGGTGTATGGAGCTCCGCAGACTGGTTTGAGCGTGAAGCCTTTGATATGTATGGCATTTTATTTAACGGCCATCCTGATTTGCGTCGTATTCTGACCGATTATGGCTTTGTCGGACATCCTTTCCGCAAAGATTTCCCCCTGAGCGGGCATGTGGAAATGCATTATGACCCGGAACGTCAGCGGGTGGTGTATGCCGAGGTTGAAATTGAACCCAGAGTATTGGTGCCGCGCGTAATTCGCCAGGATGGTCGTTTTGTTTCCGACCAGGTATTATCTGAGAAAGGTGGCGACGATGCCTGAAATTCGTAACTACACGCTTAACTTTGGTCCCCAGCATCCGGCCGCGCATGGTGTATTGCGCCTGATCCTGGAAATGGATGGCGAAGTGATCGAGCGTGCTGATCCACATGTCGGTTTATTGCATCGTGGCACTGAAAAACTGGCCGAAAGCAAGCCTTACAACCAGAGTATCGGTTATATGGATCGGCTGGATTACGTATCCATGATGTGTAACGAACACGGCTATGTGCGTGCCATTGAAAAACTTCTGGGTGTGGAAGCGCCCATTCGTGCGCAATACATTCGTACCCTGTTTGATGAAATAACCCGTATTCTTAACCACCTGATGTGGTTGGGAGCCCATGCGCTGGATGTGGGCGCCATGACGGTCTTTTTGTATGCTTTTCGTGAGCGTGAAGACCTGATGGATTGCTACGAAGCGGTTTCCGGTGCGCGTATGCATGCCACTTATTATCGTCCCGGCGGTGTTTATCGTGATCTGCCTGACAAGATGCCGGAATTCTCCCCCAATAACTGGACCAGTGATAAAGATATCAAGCGTCGCAATGAGGCTCGTGGCGGCTCTTTGCTGGATTTCATTGAAGATTTCACCCAGCGCTTCCCGACCTATGTGGATGAATACGAAACGCTGCTGACCGATAACCGTATCTGGAAACAGCGTCTGGTAGGTATTGCTGTTGTGGATCAGCAGCGTGCTTTTCAGCTGGGTTTTAGCGGCCCTATGTTGCGTGGCTCGGGAGTAGCCTGGGATTTACGCAAAAAACAGCCTTATGCGGCTTATGACCGGGTGGATTTTGATATTCCGGTGGGTAAAACCGGCGATTGTTATGATCGTTATCTGGTGCGTATTGAAGAAATGCGCCAATCCAACCGTATTATCAAACAATGCGTGGACTGGCTGCGAAGCAATCCCGGCCCGGTCATGCTGGATGACCATAAAGTAACCCCACCCGGCCGTGAAGCCATGAAAGATGATATGGAAGCCCTGATTCATCATTTCAAATTATTCACTGAGGGTTATTGTCCGCCGGAAGGTGAGATCTATGCGGCGGTGGAAGCGCCCAAAGGCGAATTTGGTTGTTACATTATTTCCGACGGAGCCAATAAGCCGTACCGTTTGAAAGTACGCGCTCCCGGCTTTCCACACATGGCGGCTATGAATGAAATGGTTAAAGGACACATGCTGGCTGATGTGGTGGCGGTAATCGGCACCATGGATGTGGTTTTTGGCGAAATCGACCGGTAATGAGTATGACGAATTCTCTGCAAAACCAGGATAAGAACACGCTGTTCAGTGATGATGTCAAACAGCAGATTGATCAGTGGGTAGCCAAGTATCCGGATGAATGGAAACAATCTGCGGTAATGGCAGCCCTGATGATTGTGCAGGAATCCGGTAACGGTTCACTCACCACTGAACAAATGGATAGAGTGGCTGCGTATCTGGATATGCCGCCTATTGCTGTTTATGAAGTAGCCAGTTTTTATTCCATGTATGAATTGAAACCGGTTGGCAAGCACAAGATTTGTGTGTGTACCAATGTATCCTGCATGATCAATGGCAGTGATCGTATTGTGTCGCACCTGAACGAGAAACTGGGTATTGATTTTGGTGAAATTACCGATGATGGCCGTTATTCCCTGAAAGAAGTGGAATGTCTGGGTGCCTGCGGTGGAGCACCCATGATGCAGATTGCGGATAAGTATTACGAGAATCTGACACCGGAACTGATTGATTCTATTTTGGAAGGCCTGGATTAACTCATGGTAAATGAAGTTTGTTTCAGAACACTGGATAAGGATCGCTCCTGGCTGCTGTCACAGTACCAAAGTGAAGCCGGCTATGATGCACTGCGGCAGATTCTGCAACAGAAAACCGATCCGGCCGACATTATTGAACAGGTCAAGATATCCGGTTTGCGCGGTCGCGGCGGGGCAGGTTTTCCAACCGGCCTGAAATGGAGTTTTATCCAGCGCAATGCACCGGGCGATAAATATATCGTGTGCAATTCAGATGAAGGTGAACCGGGTACTTTCAAAGACCGGGATATTCTGCGCTACAATCCACATGCTCTCATAGAAGGCATGATTATCGCGGGCTATGCAATTGGTGCTAGCGCCGGTTACAACTATATTCGCGGTGAGTTCCGTGAACCCTATGAACGTTTTGAGGCCGCTCTTGCAGAAGCGCGGGAAGCGGGTTTACTGGGGAACAATATTCTCGGCTCCGGTTTTGATTATGATGTGCACAGCCATTTAGGTGGTGGTGCCTATATCTGCGGGGAAGAAACCGCTTTGCTGGAATCGCTGGAAGGAAAAAAAGGCCAGCCCAGATACAAACCACCTTTTCCGGCTCATTTTGGTTTATACGGTCGTCCTACGGTCATTAACAACACCGAATCATTAGCCTCCATACCGGATATATTGCGCCAGGGTCCTGAATGGTTTCGTGATCTGGGAGTAAAAAACAGTGGTGGCTGTAAATTATTTTCGGTTTCCGGCAACGTCAATCGCCCGGGTAACTTTGAAGTGCCTATGGGAACACCCTTTGCCACTCTGCTGGAAATGGCCGGCGGCGTACGTCAAGGACATAAGCTGAAAGCCGTCATTCCCGGTGGTTCATCCTCTCCTGTGATTCCGGGGGAGCAAATGATGGATCTGAATATGGATTACGATTCAATCGCCAACGCAGGTTCCATGCTGGGTTCGGGTGCGGTTATCGTGATGGATGACAGCAACTGTATGGTGAAAGTGCTGGATCGTATGTCCTATTTTTATTATGAAGAATCCTGCGGTCAATGTACCCCCTGTCGGGAAGGCACCGGCTGGATGCATCGGGTTATTCACCGTATAGAACACGGTCGTGGCCGGGCTGAAGATCTTGATTTACTGGATGATGTGGCTGCCAAAATACAGGGTCGTACCATTTGTGCTTTAGGTGACGCGGCCGCCATGCCGGTTGCCGGATTCCTGAAATATTATCGTGATGAATTTCAATATCACATTGACCATAAAACCTGCATGGTTGGAGCCTGACGGACTGAGCGATGACGGACGATTCCCTGGTTACAATTGAAGTTGATGGTCAGCCCTTGCAGGCCCGGCCTGGCTCTATGCTGATAGAGGCAACCGATGCGGCGGGTATTAGCGTACCTCGCTTTTGCTACCATAAAAAGCTGTCGGTGGCCGCTAATTGCCGCATGTGTCTGGTTGAGGTTGAAAAAGCGCCCAAGCCACTGCCGGCCTGTGCAACGCCGGTCAATGAGGGCATGAAAGTATTTACCAAATCTCCTCTGGCTCTGGCCGCGCAGAAAGGTACGATGGAATTTCTGCTGATTAACCACCCTCTCGATTGTCCTATCTGTGATCAGGGTGGTGAGTGCGAGCTACAGGATGTTGCGGTCGCTTACGGTGGTGATGTATCCCGCTATAGCGAAGGCAAGCGGGTTGTAAAAGACAAGGACATAGGCCCGCTGGTCGCCACCGAACTGACCCGTTGTATTCATTGTACGCGTTGCGTGCGCTTTGGTGCGGAGGTTGCCGGTGTGCGTGAACTGGGCGCAACCGGTCGTGGTGAGCACATGCAGATCGGCACATTTATTGAACGCAGTGTCGATTCGGAACTGTCCGCCAATATCATTGATTTATGTCCGGTGGGCGCGCTGACCTCCAAACCGTTTCGTTATCAGGCGCGTGCCTGGGAACTGCAGGAACAGGCCTCGATTGCCACGCATGATTGTGTCGGCTCCAATACCTATGCGCATATACGCCGAAATGAATTGATGCGTGTTGTGCCCAGGGATAATGAAAGTCTTAATGAAAGCTGGATTTCCGATCGGGACCGGTTTTCCTATCTGGGTTTGAATGGCGAAGACCGTTTGACGGTGCCCATGCTGAAAAAGCAGGGTCGCTGGGAAGAAGTTAGCTGGCAGGAGGCATTGCAGGCCGTAGCCACCGCTTTACAATCCTCTGCGGAGCAATCGGGGGCTTTGGTAAGCGCCAGTTCCACCCTGGAAGAAATGTTCCTGCTGCAGAAATTGTTGCGCGGTCTGGGTAGTTCTCATATTGATTATCGCCTGCAGCAAATTGATTTTCGTGCTGACAGTGTCATGCCGGTTTTCCCCTGGTTGGGCGTTTCTGTGGAAGCTCTTGAAAAACAGCAATCTGTACTGCTGATTGGTTCCAATATTCGCAAAGATCAGCCGATACTGGGTCATCGTTTACGCAAGGCGGCTTTGGCCGGTGCGCAAGTGACCTTTATTAATGCGGCGCATTATGAGCATACCTTTGATGCCACTCATATCGTCACCCATGCGGCGCGCATGGTGGCAGAACTGGCGGCCGTTGCGGCCGCTGCCGGAGCCCGCTCAAGCGGCGTTGCGGCTGAATTAATAGCGGCTGCCAGGCCTGCAGATGCGCATCAACAGATTGCCGATTCGCTCAAACAACAGGATGAAAGCTTGCTGTTGCTGGGCATGCAGGCCATGCATCATCCTGATTTTGCGGTGTTGCTTGAACTGACGCGTGCACTGAGTGAAGCGACGGGCAGTAAAACCGGCTTTCTGCCACTGGGCGCGAATGGTTTTGGTGGAACTTTGGCGGGTGCTGTGCCTATGCACGGTGTTGCTGGTACAAGTATTGAAACGCCCGGTAAAAATGCCGCCGAGCTGCCGCTGGCTGACCTGAAAACAGTCATCCTTATGGGTGTAGAGCCGCAATATGACCTGCCGGCTGGTGAATCCATGTTGCAGGCATTGGCGTCCGTGCCGACATTAATTGCCCTGTCAGCCTGGCGTAATGAACATCTGGAAGCGATGGCCGATATTTTGCTTCCTGTATCGGTGGCGGCTGAAACAGCGGGCAGTTATCTGAATGCAGCCGCCGAGTGTCAGTCTGCGCAGGGTTTACTCGCGCCCCCTGGTGAGGCCCGTCCGGGCTGGAAAGTGTTACGGGTACTGGGGAATCTGCTGGATCAGGAAGGTTTTGAATACAACAGTGCGGCCGATGTTCTGTCGGAATGGCAGGCTGCTGTGGCTGATTTGCCGGCGGATAACCGTATCAAGGCCAATACCCTGGATGCCTTGAATCTGCAATCTGACGATGAACAGGCCGTTGTACGTCTGGCGGAGTTGCCCATTTATTCAGTGGATGCACTGGTGCGCCGTGCCGGCCCACTGCAGCAAACCCGTGATGCAGATCAGAAGCAGTTGCGCATGAATACGGATCTTGCCCGCCACTATGATGTGCAAGCGGGTGATTTGTTGCGTATTACACAGAATAATGTACAGGCTGAATTTTCTGTTTGTATCGATGATACAACTACCGATCATTGTGTTCGCTTGTCTGCGGCCATTCCCGGCACAGAGCAAATAGGTGGCATGACGGGTTGGATAAGCTTGCAAAAGGTTGATGCATAGTGGAATTCCTTACTGATATCTGGAACTGGTTCCCGGCTGAAATTCAGAATGTCGTCTGGATTCTGGTCAAGATTGTAGCCATCGTTCTGCCACTGATTATTGCGGTGGCCTATTTTACTTACGCTGAACGCAAGATTATCGGCTATATGCAGGTGCGTATCGGCCCCAATCGTGTGGGTCCGAAAGGCTGGCTGCAACCCTTTGCCGATGTTTTTAAACTGATCTTCAAAGAAGTGACCGTACCTGCGGGAGCCTCGAAATTTTTATTCCTGATGGCGCCCTTGCTTTCTCTGGGGCCCGCCCTGGCGGCCTGGGCGGTTATGCCATTTGATGCGCACATGGTGCTGTCTGATGTAAATGCCGGTTTGCTGTACATACTGGCATTGACCTCGGTCGCTGTTTACGGGGTTATTATTGCGGGCTGGGCATCCAACTCCAAATATGCCCTGCTGGGAGCCATGCGCTCGGCGGCGCAAATTGTATCTTATGAAATTGCCATGGGCTTTGCTCTGGTGGGCGTACTGGTCGCGGCCGGGTCACTTAATCTGGGAGATATTATTCTGGCTCAGGAAGGCAGTATGGCACACTGGTTTGTGTGGCCTCTGTTTCCTCTTTTTCTGGTGTATTTTATCTCCGGCGTAGCGGAAACAAACCGTGCGCCATTTGACGTGGCGGAAGGTGAATCTGAAATTGTAGCCGGCTTTCATGTGGAATATTCCGGTACGGCTTTCGCGGTATTCTTTCTGGCTGAATACGCCAACATGATTTTGATTGCGGCTTTGACGGCCATTATGTTTCTTGGTGGCTGGCTGTCACCTTTTCAGGGTACTTTCCTTGAAGGCGCTTTTAGCTGGGTGCCGGGTATTTTCTGGTTTATTTTCAAAAGCATGTTTGTGGCTTTTTTCTTTCTCTGGTTTCGCGCCACCTTCCCCCGATATCGCTATGACCAGATTATGCGTCTGGGCTGGAAAGTTTTTATTCCCATTACGATTGTCTGGATTGTGCTGGTGGCGGTGGCTCAGGTTTATGACATGCCCTGGTGGTTTGACTAGGAGTATGCGGATATGAATAACATCAAACATTATTTCAACAGCCTGTTACTGATAGAATTACTCAAAGGGCTGCGGGTTACCGGGCGTTATCTTTTTGCGCGCAAATTCACGGTGCAGTATCCCGAGGAAAAAGCACCGCTATCCCCCCGTTTTCGTGGTCTGCATGCGCTGCGCCGCTATCCTAACGGGGAAGAACGCTGCATTGCCTGCAAATTGTGTGAAGCGGTTTGTCCGGCGTTGGCGATTACCATTGATGCGGAACCCCGGGACGATGGCTCGCGCCGTACCACGCGTTATGAAATTGATTTGTTCAAATGTATCTTTTGCGGTTTTTGTGAAGAGTCCTGTCCGGTGGATTCCATTGTGGAAACCCGCGTGTATGAGTATCACTTCGAACAGCGCGGTGAAAATATCATGAATAAAGAGCAACTGCTGGCGATGGGTGACAAGTACGAGAAACAGATTGCCGCTGACCGGCAAGCACAGGCGGCGTACCGCTAAGCCGTCAGCCAATAACGGTTCAGAATATGACATTCGAAAAATTTGTTTTTTATTGTTTTGCCGCTATGCTGCTGTTTGCCGCAACCATGGTGGTTACGCGCCGCAATCCGGTGCAATCCGCCTTGTTTCTGGTGTTGACCTTTTTTTGCACATCGGCCATCTGGCTGCTGCTGGAAGCCGAGTTTCTGGCGATAACGCTGGTACTGGTTTATGTGGGCGCGGTCATGGTGTTATTTCTGTTCGTCATTATGATGCTGGATGTGGATGTTGCGGCTATGCGTGCCGGTTTTGTACGTTATCTGCCCATTGGTCTGCTGGTGGCGATTGCCATGGTTGTGCAACTGGTGATGGTGGTGGGGCCACAACGTTTTGGTCTGGACAAAGTGGCCGCGCCGATACGGCATGCCGCTGATTACAGTAATACCGAAGAGTTGGGGCAGCTGTTGTATACGGTGTATATGTATCCGTTTGAGATAGCCGCTTTTATTTTACTTATTGCTATTGTGGCTGCCATATCGTTGACCTTACGACGTCGAAAAGGCGTACGTCATCAGGATATATCCAAACAGGTACGAGTGAAACGTGATGATCGGGTCAGGCTGGTATCCATGCAGGCCGAAGAGAGGGATGACTGATGCTGGCTTTGTCTGATTTTCTGATTCTCAGTGCGCTGCTGTTTTCCATCAGCATTGCGGGTATTTTTCTGAACCGCAAGAATGTATTGATCCTGCTGATGTGTATTGAACTGCTGCTGTTGGCAGTGAATATCAATTTTATTGCCTTTTCCTATTATCTGGGCGATACCGCAGGGCAGGTATTTGTTTTCTTTGTACTGACTGTGGCGGCGGCTGAAGCGGCGATCGGGTTGGCGATTCTGGTGGTATTGTTCCGCAGTCGTCGTAGCATTAATGTTGAAGACTTAGACGCGCTCAAAGGCTGACCGCATGGATATGAAAAGCATCTATCTGACCATCGTATTATTACCCTTGCTGGGTGCGCTGATTGCGGGTCTTACCTGTCGTGTGATACCGCGTGCCCTGGCACACTGGATAACCATCAGTAGTGTTGCGCTGTCCTGTGGTTTGTCCCTGTATGTGGGCAAGCTGTTTCTGTTGGATCATCAGGAAGTTTTCAACCAGACCATTTACACCTGGATGGTGGTTGACGGCCTGCATCTGCAAGTGGGTTTTCTGGTAGACACGCTGACAGCGGTAATGATTTCAGTGGTCACCTTTGTCTCTTTAATGGTGCATATCTATACCATTGGTTACATGTCCCATGATGAAGGCTATCAACGCTTTTTCTCCTACATCGCGCTGTTTACCTTTGCCATGCTGATGCTGGTTATGTCGAATAACTTTTTGCAGTTGTTCTTTGGCTGGGAAGCGGTCGGGCTGGTGTCTTATCTGCTGATCGGCTTTTACGTCAAGCGGGAAAGTGCCATCTTTGCGAACATGAAAGCCTTCATTGTCAACCGTGTGGGTGATTTTGGTTTTATATTGGGCATAGCGGCTGTAGCCATGTATTTTGGCAGCCTGGACTATGTGGAAGTCTTTAATAAAGCACCGCAGTTAAGCGATACATCCCTTTCCATTATGGGAGACGGCAGCTGGTCGGTATTGACCGTGATTTGTATCTTGCTGTTTGTCGGTGCCATGGGTAAGTCGGCCCAGGTTCCCTTGCATGTGTGGCTGCCCGATTCCATGGAAGGCCCGACCCCCATTTCAGCCCTGATTCATGCCGCCACCATGGTGACCGCCGGTATTTTTATGGTGGCACGTATGTCGCCTTTGTATGAGCTGTCTCCCACTGCACTCAGTTTTGTGCTGATTATTGGTGCAACGACTGCTTTCTTTATGGGGCTGATTGGTATTGTACAAAACGATATCAAGCGTGTGATTGCTTATTCAACCCTGTCCCAGCTCGGTTATATGGTGGTTGCGCTGGGCGTGTCCGCCTATGCTGCGGGTATCTTTCATCTCATGACGCATGCCTTTTTCAAAGCCCTGCTATTCCTGGCTGCCGGTTCGGTCATTATCGGTATGCATCACGATCAGGATATACGTAACATGGGGAACATCCGAAAATACATGCCCATAACCTATGTGACCTTTCTGATCGGTACGCTGGCGTTGATCGGTTTTCCGGGCTTTGCCGGCTTCTTCTCCAAGGACGCTATTATTAGTGCTGTGCATGCTTCCAGCCTGGCCGGTTCCGGCTATGCCTACTGGATGGTTCTGGCGGGTGTATTTGTTACCGCTCTGTACAGCTTTCGATTGTTTTTCATTGTTTTTCATGGCAAAGAGCGCATGGATGATCATACCCGTGAGCATCTGAAAGAATCACCCTGGGTGGTTACCCTGCCATTGATATTATTGGCCATACCCTCAATTTTTATTGGTGCACTGGCCATAGAGCCGCTGTTGTTTGGCCCGCTTTTTGAAGGTGTTATCAAGGTTCTGCCACAACATGATGTGCTGGAAACCCTGCGTGAAGAATTTCACGGCATCGGTGCTTTTGTGTTACATGGCATGATGGAGCCACCATTCTGGCTGGCTATGGGCGGGCTTTTTACCGCATGGTTTGTGTACATGAAAAAACCGCAGATGTCGGAAGACATTAAACAGCGTTTATTGCCGCTGTATAATATTCTGGATAATAAATACGGCTTCGATGATTTTAATCAGAAGCTGTTTGCGGGTGGTTCGCGTGCCCTGGGTTCACTGTTGTGGAAGGGCGGTGATGTTGTCCTGATCGATGGCCTGGCGGTCAATGGCTCAGCCAAATCTATTGGCTGGTTTTCATCTATTTTGCGGCATATTCAGACCGGCTATCTATACCATTATGCAATGGTCATGATAGTAGCTCTGCTGGCGCTGCTGTTCTGGTTTGTGTAACCCTTATGCTTGCTGACTTACCTTTGCTGAGTTTTACGATCTGGACGCCGATTATCGGCGGTTTTCTGGTGTTGATGAGTGGTGATAAAACACCCAATGTCAGTCGTTGGCTGGCTTTGTTTGTGGCCGTTCTGACCTTTGTTATCAGTTTGCCTCTCTACAGCGATTTCGACAGCCAGCAGGTTGCCATGCAATTTGTCGAAAGAGCGAGCTGGATCAGCCAGTTTAATATTGAGTATTATCTAGGCGTAGACGGTATATCCATGCCGCTGATTCTGCTAACAACTTTTATTACCATTCTGGTTCTGATTGCCGGTTGGGAAGTCATTCAAAGCAAACCTTCGCAATACATGGCGGCCTTTCTGATTATGGAAGGCATCATGGTCGGCGTATTTTCAGCGCTGGATGGCGTTCTGTTCTACGTATTCTGGGAAGCTATGCTGATTCCGATGTTCCTGATCATCGGTATATGGGGTGGCCCGAACCGCGTTTACGCAACCATCAAGTTCTTTTTGTACACTTTCCTGGGTTCAGTGCTGATGCTGGTGGCGCTGATCTATATGTATTATCAAAGCGGCAGTTTCGATGTGTTGGGTTTTCAGCGCATGCCTTTGAATATGACCGAACAGGTGCTTATTTTCCTGGCCTTTTTGCTGGCATTCGCGGTGAAAGTACCGATGTGGCCGGTGCATACCTGGCTGCCGGATGCCCATGTGGAAGCCCCCACCGGAGGATCGGTGATACTGGCGGCTATCATGTTGAAAATTGGTGGTTATGGTTTTCTACGTTTCAGTTTACCGATTACACCGGATGCCAGTCGGGAACTGGACTGGTTAATGATCAGCTTGTCACTGGTAGCGGTTGTGTATATCGGTTTCGTGGCTCTGGTGCAGAAAGACATGAAAAAGCTGATCGCCTATTCATCCATTTCGCATATGGGTTTTGTCACGCTGGGCTTTTTTACGGTCTTTATGATTGCTGCCAATTCACAAGCGAATGGTGGCGAATTACTCGGTATGTCCGGCGGTATGGTACAGATGGTTTCACACGGTTTTATCTCGGCGGCCATGTTCCTGTGTGTGGGCGTCATGTATGATCGTTTGCACAGTCGTATGATTAAAGACTATGGCGGTGTGGTAAATTCCATGCCAATCTTTGCCGCCTTTTTTGTTTTCTTTGCCATGGCGAATGCCGGTCTGCCCGGTACCTCTGGTTTCGTGGGCGAGTTCATGGTTATTATTGCCAGCTTTCGTGCCGACATCTGGTTTGCCGTACTGGCAGCTACAACACTGATTATCGGTGCCGCTTATACCTTGTGGATGGTCAAGCGTGTGGTATTCGGTGAAGCGGGTAACGAAGCGGTTGCCACTATGAAAGATTTGAACAAGCGTGAAGTTCTGGTTTTATCAACCTTGCTTTTTGCAGTGCTGGCTTTGGGTTTATCGCCGGCGCCCCTGATTGATGTAATGAATACATCGATTGAAAACTTGTTGTCTCACATTGTCATTTCCAAGATTCCAGGATAAATCTGATGTCGTTTGATCACACTATGCTTTATCTGACTGCACCGGAAATCACGCTGGCCTTGCTGGCTTCTGCGGTGTTGCTGCTGGATTCGTTTCTTAAACCGTCCCAACGTGTACTAACCTATATTGCCACTTTATTATCACTGCTGATTGTTTTTATGGTTACTTTTGCGACCCATGTTGATAGCAGCCTGATGGCTTTTGACGGGCAATATATTCGTGACCCTATGTCCGATGTGCTGAAGTTATCTTTATTTGTATTGATGGCGTTCGTATTTGTTTATGCCAAAGATGATTTGCGCCGGCGCGGTAGTGAGCGGGGTGAGTTTTATGCCCTGGGTCTGTTTGCACTACTGGGTATGATGATTATGATTTCAGCCGCCAGTTTTCTCAGTCTCTATCTGGGGCTGGAACTGTTGGCTTTATGCCTGTATGCACTGGTGGCTTTTCAGCGTAATTCCGCTAGCGGTTCGGAAGCGGCTATGAAATATTTTGTGCTGGGTGCGCTGGCTTCCGGCCTGTTGTTGTACGGTATCTCCATGGTCTATGGGGCTACCGGCCAGTTAGGATTTGCTGCTATCGCGGAAAGACTGCAACAGGGTCAGGTGGATGCTGTGGTCATGAGTTTCGGGCTGGTATTTGTGGTACTGGGTCTGGCCTTCAAGCTGGGAGCGGTGCCTTTTCATATGTGGGTGCCGGATGTTTATCAGGGTGCGCCTACTTCGGTCACAGCCTTGATTGGCAGCGCACCCAAAGTAGCGGCTTTTGCTATGGCTATGCGCATTCTGGTTGATGCCTTACCTTCCATGCAGGAGCAGTGGCAGTTAATGTTGATTATTCTGGCCGTGTTATCCCTGGCCGTGGGTAATATTGTGGCCATTGCCCAGACCAATATCAAACGCATGCTGGCTTATTCAACAATTTCACATGTGGGTTTTATTCTGCTCGGTCTGATTGCCGGCACCACGGTTGGCTATGCCTCTGCGATGTTCTACGCGCTGGTTTACGCATTGACTGCACTCGGTGGATTCGGACTTCTGATGTTTATCAGCCGGCAGGGCTTTGATGCTGAAAATCTGCATGATCTGAAAGGTCTGAATGAGCGCAGCCCCTGGTACGCACTGATGATGATGCTGGTTTTGTTCTCTATGGCCGGGGTTCCGCCCACAGTGGGCTTTTTTGCCAAACTGGCGGTGCTGGATGCCATTATTCGGGTTGATTTGCTGTGGCTGGCGATTACCGCAGTTATTTTCTCTGTAATCGGTGCCTTTTATTATTTGCGTGTTATTAAAATGATGTATTTTGACAAGGCCGAATGCAGCGAACCTTTACAGGCCAGTACGGATACCCGCTTTGCCCTGTCACTGAATGGTCTTGCCATGATCGGCCTGGGTATTATGCCTTCTGCACTGATGTCTGTATGTGCTTCTGTGTTCGCCTGAGGGTTTCCGGGCGAACAGAAACATGACTACTTGGCAGGATTTTACAAAAAAAAATAATTTTTTGTATGTCACGCTAACGGCTTAACGAAGATCAGCCTGTTTCTTTTCAGCCTGTTTGAGTCGGGCCTCGGCTGCCTGCACCTGCGCTGCCAGCGCATCCTGACGTTGCTGGTATTTTTCTGTCAGCCGGTTGGCGCCGGTTGTTGTGCCCTTACGTTCGCCGGGCAGCGGTGTTTTGCCGCTTTCCTGCGCCTTTCTGGCTTCTGATAAAGCTTTTTTAGCCTGCTCAACTTCACGTCGGGCATTGCGTCGTGCATCTATCCGTTTATCGATATCCCGGCTGATGTTTTTATTGTCACGAATACCCTGACGCCTTTGTTGATCAATGACAGAAGGGTTGGTTTCTACTGGAGCGTTCTGGATTTCCAGCGTTTCTACAACCGGTGCATCACCGCTGGGTTTATCGCTGAATTGGGGAACACCGCCGCTGCTTTTCTGAATGTAAACGGTTTGCTTCTCGGTAGCTTGTACAGAACAGGCCAGGGTAAGCAGTGAAACGCTAAAGAAGTGCTTATAAGTCATTTTTTATACCTATGCATCTGATTCATGACCTGAAGTTTAGCATTTCAGGAAGAAGTTTGTTTTTTCCGAAAAAGACTTGAAAAAATTGCCTGTCATCCCAACGTGGTGCTGACTAGTTAGTGTCCGGCAGAAAACTCGCTATTTTCGAGGGGCTATGACCCCGCCCGCCGTCGAATTCAGTCAATTGCCTGCATTTTTGGCC
>JAHXHF010000300.1 GCA_025656895.1 gamma proteobacterium symbiont of Bathyaustriella thionipta | reverse complement strand
CGGGAAAAAGATTTTGTTTCACTGCTTTTGCGTATGGTGGCTTGATGGCTGACTGTCAGGTTGATTTGGATTTCAGTGAAACTTCAGTAACTCATTATGTTGAATGATAGGAAGTATGTACTCAGAATTTCGATTAAAATCAGAAATAGTATAGCAATATGAATGCCATATCCCGGTTTATTTGATGTTAGAACAATTGGTTCTTTTTCTGGTTTCTTTCCTGTCCAATGTGTTGTCGGCATTCTCTGGTGGTGGTGCCGGGCTGGTGCAACTGCCGGCTTTGATTCTGCTGGGTTTGCCTTTTGCATTAGCTTTGGCGACGCATAAAGTGGCTTCGGTTGCGCTGGGTTTGGGGGCAACACTCAGGCATCTGCGCGAAGATTCTCTGCAAAGGCGCTTTATTATCCTGTTGCTACTGACTGGGTTGCCCGGGGTTATTCTTGGCGCCAGTCTGGTATTACAGCTGCCTGAATTGCTGGCCCGGTTGTCTCTGGGCATGTTGACGCTGGGGCTGGGTATTTATTCCATCTTCAAACCCGATCTGGGGCAGCAATATGAAGTAAAGCACAGGGATACGGCCGGCTATCTTTGGGGCGGCGCGGTGCTTTTTCCTATGGGCATATTGAATGGTTCATTGACCTCGGGTAGTGGACTGTTTGTAACCTTGTGGCTGATTCACTGGTTCGGGCTGGATTATCGTCGTGCGGTGGCGCATACGCTGGTGCTGGTGGGGTTGTTCTGGAATGGTAGTGGTGCACTGGTACTGGGTTTGATTGGAGAAGTGTACTGGCAGTGGTTGCCGGTTTTGTTACTGGGTTCCATCCTGGGTGGTTATGCGGGCGCGCACTTGTCCATCACCCGGGGCAACCGTTTGATCAAAAGAACCTTCGAGCTGGTGACCATTCTGCTGGGAATGAAGCTGATTCATTCTGCCTGGGGGCTGTACTTCATGGAGTAGTCAAAAAGCCAGCTATGACAGACTGCCATAGCACTCGCGATAGGCTTGAATCCGTTCCAGCAGTGCTTTGTCTTCATGCTGCTGCAGGTAATGGATAATGTCTTCAAGACGTGCAATTGAAACAACCGGAATAGCATAGTTTTGTTCTACTTCCTGAATGGCGGAAAGTTCATGCTGACCTTTTTCCTGGCGATCAAGCGCAATAACAACGCCGGCTGGTTCGGCGCCGGCAGCACGAATAATATCAATGGATTCGCGTACTGAAGTACCGGCGGTGATGACATCGTCAATAATCAGAATGCGGCCTTGCAGTTCATGGCCGACAATGCTGCCGCCTTCCCCGTGATCTTTGGCTTCCTTGCGGTTGAATGCATAGGGCGTATCAAGATTATGTTGTTCGGCCAGGGCAATGGCGCTGGCGGCGGCCAGTGGAATGCCCTTGTAGGCGGGGCCATAGAGTACATCAAAAGACAAGTTGGAATGGACAATGGCTTGCGCGAAAAATCGCCCCAGCTGAGCCAGATGGCGGCCATTGTTGAACAGTCCGGCATTAAAAAAATACGGGCTGATACGACCGGATTTTAAGGTAAACTCACCAAAGCGAAGTACGCCGGTTTCCTGGGCGAAACGTAAAAAGTCCTGTTTGAAATCATTCATGAGCATATCCCTGATAATGTAGGTTGTATTTTACGGGAGTTATCAGGCTGTGTCAGTCATGACGATTTATGCTGAATGACAGGGTAAGGGCTGAGCCGGTTGATTTCAGCGATCTGCCGGTTCGCTGCTGTCAGTATCCAGTGCTTCGGAAAGATTCAGCCAGTCTTCTTCCAGCTGTTCCTGCTGCTGTTGCAGTGCTGATTTTTTTTGTGTCAGTTCCGTCAGACTGTCATGGCCGTCCTGATAAAGCTGCGGATCAGACAGTTGTTTATCAATAGCAAGCAGGGAAGTCTCAAGTTGTTGTAAACGGCTTTCCGTTTTTTTCAGTTTGTTTTTCAGTGGTTGGCGTTGCTTGCGCCTTTGTGCAGAGGCCTGGCGTTGTTGTTTTTTCTCGTGGCCTTTGCTTTTATCTTCGCTGGAACGGTTACTTTTGACTTTTTTTAACAGCCAGTCACTGTAATCATCCAGTGAGCCCTGATATTCACTGACTTTGCCATCATCCACCAGCAGCAATTGTTCGGCGCAACTGCGCAGCAGATGGCGGTCATGTGAAACCAGAACCACGGCGCCGCTGAACATCTGCAAGGCTTCGGTCAGTGCTTCGCGCATGTCAAGATCAAGATGGTTGGTGGGCTCATCCAGCAACAGAAGATTGGGTTGTTGCCACACAATACTGGCCAGCACCAGGCGGGCTCTTTCGCCGCCGGAGAAATGTTCGACCCGAGCCAGCGCCTGGTCAGCGACAAAACCGAAGCCGCCCAGATAATCCCGCAGCGATTGCTCATCGGCTGCGGGGCTCAGTTTTTGCAGCAGGCCGAGAGGGCTGTCATCAGCCTGTAGCAGCTCCAGTTGATGTTGTGCGAAGTAGCCGATGCGCAGTTTTTCGGCGATCAGAATTTCACCGCTGGCCTCAATATCCTGCTGTGCCAGCAATTTGATGAGGGTGGATTTTCCCGCGCCGTTCGGGCCAATCAGTCCGATGCGGTCACCGGGCTGAAGAACAAGCCGCACGTCATGCAGAATAAACTGCTCGTTATAGCTAAGGCTGACCTGCCGTAGATCCAGCATCGGGTGGGGCAGTGCGTCGCAAGCTTTGAACTCGAAAGAAAAGGGGGAGTCGATATGGGCCGGTGCAATCTGTGCCAGCTTTTGCAATGCCTTGATACGGCTTTGCGCCTGACGCGCCTTGCTGGCCTTGGCGCGGAAACGATCAATAAACTGTTGCAGGTGTACGACCTTATGCTGCTGTTTTTTCCAGGCGGCGTTATGCAGGCGCATCTGCTCGGCACGCTGTTGTTCAAAGGCACTGTAATTTCCGTGCCAGGATCGCAAGGTCTGCCGATCAATGTGCCAGACATCTGTGGCCAGGGCATCCAGGAATTCGCGGTCATGCGAGATGAGCAACAGAGTGCCGGTATAGCGTTTTAACCAGCTTTCCAGCCACAATACAGCCGGTAAGTCGAGATGGTTGGTCGGTTCGTCCAATAACAGCAGCTCGGATGGACACATCAAGGCCTGTGCCAGATTAAGGCGCATACGCCAACCACCGGAAAAGTGCTCGACGGGCTTTGTGATTTCAGCCGGACGAAACCCCAGTCCGTCCAGCAGGCGGGCGGCACGAGTCTCGGCAGTAAAGCCATCGGCCAGCTCCATGGCCTCCTGCCATTGGGCGACCATAACCTGGTCATCGGCCTGCATAGCCTGCTGCAGGTTTTTCTGGATGTTTCTTAAATGCGTATCGCCATCCTGTACAAAGTCGAGCGCACTGCCCTGGCCAGAGGGTGTATGTTGCGCTACATGCGCGATACGTAGTTGTTTGGGCGTGCTTAAAAGCCCCTGGTCGGCTTCCAGTTCCTGTGTGAGCAGAGCCAGCAGGCTGGATTTACCGCAGCCATTGGCACCCACCAGCCCCACCCTTTGTCTGGCAAACAGGGTTTGGTTGATGTCAGACAGCAACAGCCGGCTGCCACGGCGGATATCAATATGTTCAAAACTGATCATGGGCACAGATGGTAGCAAATAATGACCAAAGGCAAGACATAAAGAACTCATTTCTGTTATGTTTGCGGGCTGGACTATAGTAATTTTAGGCGCACCGCTCATCATACTTTCAGGAGGCACACATTGAATAACGAACAAATGATCGAGATTGACGGAGAGGCACTCTCTCTGGAGCAGCTTATTGAAGAACATAAGAAAGCAAAAAGCCGTGTGGTTGATCTGGAGCAGGAGCGTAAAAAAGCCGTCAAGCGTTATCGCCGTGAAGAAGCCCTGAAGCCTTATCAGGCCGAGCTGATACGCATGCAGCAGTACCTGGAAACGACCGGTACCCGTATGATTATTTTATTCGAAGGTCGTGATGCGGCCGGAAAGGGCGGCACTATTCGTCGTGTTACCCGTTATATGAATGAAAAACATTATCGTGTAGAGGCACTCGGTAAACCGACCGAAGAACAGCGTACCCAGTGGTTTTTCCAGCGCTATGTACCGCGTTTTCCACACGGTGGCGAAGTAGTGCTGTTTGACCGATCCTGGTATAACCGATCTATGGTAGAACCGGTTTTTGGTTTTTGCACCGAACAGGAATACAAGACTTTTATGAAGGGTGTGGTGGGCTTTGAACGGGATCTGACGCGTCAGGGTACTATCCTGGTGAAATTGTATTTCAGTGTCACCAAAGACGAGCAGGCGCGTCGCTTTGATCGCCGCAAACTGGATCCGCTGCGTCAATGGAAGCTGAGCGAGGTTGACGTACAGGCACAGGATCGCTGGGATGAATTTACGGATGTAAAATATCACATGCTCAAGCGCACTCATTCCAACCATGCGCCCTGGACCATCATTCGTTCTGATAACAAGCATCAGGCGCGCCTGAATGCCATGCGCGTTATCCTCAATTCGGTGCCTTATGAAAGAGGTGACCCGGAACTGAGCATGGTGCCCGATCCGGAAGTGGTGGTGTCCGGATCGCGCGAGCTGGAATATATGGAAGCGCATCGCCTGGAAAGTGGTAAGTTCATCGTATAAAAATTAATCCAGCCCCCCGTATTTTTTTAAAATGCGGGGGGCTGGATGGCTTCAGGGCGTGATGACGGGTGCATCCATATCAACATGCCGGGAGCCAAATTCTTCTTCAATCCGTTTGCTTAGCTGTGCGTAGCGTTTTTCTGCTTCCCGGCTCAATATTTCGCTATCATCCTGATAAAAATGCAAGCCTGCATGGCTGCCGCCAATGGGTACATGCAGCGATATTTTAATGTGCGGGTTGTCGCTGGCGTGAAACAGCATGCGATACTCTTCAAACTGCTGCGCCACTTTAACCTTGTGGCCGAAATCAGCATCGGGCAGAGCTTGCCATTGGTATCCCAGCTCTTCCAGCAGGCGTGAGATTTCTTCAAGCATACTCTCACCAACGAGTAGCTCCTGATTGTTAATGGCAATGCTTTTACCGGGGGAATGAGTGCAGGCACTCAGGCCGAACAGCAGTAGAGCAAGGATGACAGAAGCCAGGGTAAAATTAATTCTCATGGGACAGGATGCTTTATACAAAATGATTTGCCGGGCCAAGGGAGGGTCTGCAGCTCACTTTAACCACATTTTCTTATGTAAGCAAAGCGGTATAAGGTAAACTGGTCACACAAACGGAGTATTTACAGCGAATGAATGATGGAGCGGGTGTGGGGGGATTTGTACAAAAACTGAAAGATCGCCTGGATCTTTTTCAGAATCGTCAGCGTAACAGACCTTTTCTGGAAGCCTGTATGGGTGCCTGTGCGCTGGTATGTATGGCAGAGGGTCGGGTTAGTCTGAGCCAGCGAGTGCATGTTGACCAGGTTCTGGAAACCCTGACAGAGCTGAAAGTATTTGATCCGCACGAAGGGGTAGAACTGTTTCGCAGCTATGTGGATGCGATTTTGGCTGACCCGCAGGACGGACGTCAGAAAATTTTTGATATTGTGTTGCGCGAAGCTGCCGATGCGCAATCGGCCAATACTATTATTCGTATTTGCCTGGCGGTCAGTGAAGTGAATGGCCAGTTGCCGATGGCGGCACAGGTGGAAATTGTAGCTTTGGCGAATCGTCTGGGCGTAGAGCCGCTGGATTGTGGTTTGTATATTGATGATACAAACCATTTTAATGTCTGATGCAAGCGCTGCAAAAAAGTCTGTTATTGATGCAGGCCGATCCTCATTCCGCCGCCTCGCTGACTCTGTATGCCCTGATCTGCACACTGGAAATAGATCAGGCCGGTTGTTTGTTCAAACTGACCAAGCTACGGGATTTGCCTGCAGAAATTCGGCCATTAGCCTATGAATTAATGGAACTGATGGTTGCCGGCCAGCAACAAAGCCCGTCCTGGCAAACGATCAAGCAACAGATGGACGCACTGATTCGTGCGGCCTGATTATTTTTTGTCTTACCTATAGATTGGATGATCGCCATTCATGAATACTGATGCCTCTCGTATTCGCGAGATTCCCTATAACTACACTTCATTTTCTGATCGTGAAATTGTTATTCGTTTTCTCGGTGAAAATGGCTGGAATTTGATTGAAACCCTGCGCGGCACACGCAGAACCGGCCGCTCGGCGCGTATGTTGTTTGAAGTACTGGGTGATATGTGGGTAATTTGTCGCAACCCCTATCTGCAGGATGATTTGCTGAAAGATAAGGAACGTCGCAAAGAGCTGGTGGCCGCTTTGCATCATCGTCTGGATCAATTTGAGCAGCGGCTTAATGAAAATGCCCTGGCCGCTGAATTATTGCTGCTGGCACGCGCAGCGGTGGATGCCTTTTCCAACCGTTTCGAGAAAGACCATGTTCTGCGACAAAAGCTGAAACGCGCTTTACTCAAGATTACCCGTAAAGACAATATTGATTTCGGTGGCCTGGCACGTGTGTCACATTCCACCGATGCCACCGATTGGCGTGTGGAAATGCCGTTTGTAGTCATTAACCCGGATCATGAAAATGAGATGGCCGCCATTGTAGCCTGTTGTATCGAGCATGAGCTGGTGCTGTTGCCGCGTGGTGGAGGCACCGGATATACCGGTTCCGGAGTACCTCTGCATGCTCATACCGCCGTCATTAATACCGAAAAACTGGAACAGCTGTCCGCAGTAGAAAACATGGACTTACCAGGGGTGGCCGAGCAAGTGGCTACGGTGCGTTGTGGTGCGGGCGTGGTTACCAAACGGGTTTCGGAACTGGCTGAAGCGAACGGGCTGGCCTTTGCGGTGGATCCCACCTCGCAGGATGCCTCCACCATCGGTGGTAATATCGCCATGAACGCGGGTGGTAAAAAAGCCGTTCTGTGGGGTACCACACTGGACAATCTGGCGTCCTGGCGCATGGTAACGCCGGATGCGGACTGGCTGGAAGTGGAACGGCTGGATCATAATCTGGGCAAAATTCATGAGCAGCCACAGGTGCGTTTTCGTATCCAGCGTTATCAGGCTGATGGTGTCACCGCCAGAGGTGAAGCCGAAATATTAAGTATGCCGGGTCGGGTTTTTCGTAAACAGGGGCTGGGTAAGGATGTAACCGACAAGTTTCTGGCCGGCCTGCCGGGTGTGCAGAAAGAAGGCTGCGACGGGCTGATTACTTCAGCGCGTTTTATTTTGCACCGTATGCCATCGCATGTGCGTACGGTCTGCCTGGAGTTTTTCGGCACTGATCTGGCACGCTCGGTGCCCGCCATTGTGGAACTGAAAGACAAGCTGGATGCACAAGCGGATGTGTGGCTGGCTGGGCTCGAACATCTGGATGAGCGCTATGTGAAAGCGGTCCATTACGCCACCAAGGCGGCTCGCCGTGAGCAACCCAAGATGGTCTTGATTGCCGACCTGGTGTCTGATTCTGAAAGCCTGGTCAGCGAGATGGCCGCGCAGGTGGTCGAACTGGCACAGGCGCGGGATGCGGAAGGTTTTATCGCGGTCAGCAAACAGGCGCGGCGGCAGTTCTGGCTGGACAGAGCGCGCACAGCCGCCATTTCAGCACATACCAATGCCTTCAAAATCAATGAAGATGTGGTTATTCCACTGGCGCAGCTGGCCGAATACAGTCGTGGTATTGAGCGCATCAATATAGAACAGTCCATCAACAACAAGCTGCGTATAATGCAACAACAGCTGCAACTGCTGAGTGGCGATATTACGCGTTATTGTGATTGCCCGCAGTTGCAGGACTCGGCTGAAAACCGCGCCATTCTGCAGGCAAAAAAAGACGCCGCCTGTGATGTCCTGCAAACCGCCATAAAGCGCTGGCAGCAGATATTGGCAGCACTGGATGAAGCGGCTGACACACATAAAATCCTGTTGCGGGAATCCGAACAGGCTGTTGTGCAGAGTGATGATACTTTGCTGGATATGATGCTGCGACGGGACTTGCGTCATGCGCTGCAAAAAGAAATAGCCAATCGGCTGCAAGAGATTTTCCCCGGACAGGAACTGCAGCCTTTGCGTGACAAGCTGGCGGAAATACATCATGAACTGCGTGATGAACGCCTGTTTGTGGCACTGCACATGCATGCCGGTGACGGCAATGTGCACACCAATATACCGGTGCATTCACACAATTACAGCATGTTGCAGGAAGCAGATCGGGTGGTGGATCGCATCATGCAACTGGCACAATCTCTGCACGGTGTAATTTCCGGCGAACATGGCATAGGCCTGACCAAAATTCGTTATCTGGATGAACAGCGTCTGCAGGAATTTGCCGCCTACAAGCACAAGATCGATCCGCAGGGCTGGTTCAACCGCGGCAAATTGATGGCTGGTTCCGGCTTGAATGGCGCTTACACACCATCACTGCGGCTGGTGCAGCAGGAAGCTATTATTCTGGAAGCCAGTGAGTTGGGCGAACTGAATAACGATGTGCGTCATTGCCTGCGTTGCGGCAAATGCAAACCGGTGTGCATGACGCATGTACCCCGTGCCAATCTACTCTATTCGCCACGCAATAAAATACTCGGCAGCGGGCTGATTATCGAAGCCTTTTTATACGAAGAGCAAACCCGCCGGGGGGTTACGGTTCGTCATTTTGAAGAAATGAATGATATCGCCGACCATTGTACGGTATGCCATAAATGTGAAAATCCCTGTCCGGTGAACATCGATTTTGGCGAAGTGACAGTACGCATGCGGCGCATATTGTCTGAAAGTGGTCAAAAGCGTTTTAATGCCGGCACCTGGGCGGCTATGCAGTTTCTGAATGCCACCGATCCGCGCTTTATAAAGCTGTTGCGCAAAACCATGGCTGACTGGGGATTCAAGGCCCTGTCGCTGGGGCATGATATTTTTCGTATGTTCGGTCTGTTTCGGGATGTGCGCAAACAACCCGCTTCATCCAGCGGTAAGCCGGTGGTTAGTGAACTGCTGGTTGAACTGGTACGGCGACCCATTCGGGTGGATATTCCGAAACGTCATTACCGTGCCGCCCTGGGGCTGGAGGACAAGCGTTATATTCCCATCATCGGTCATCCTGAAAAACTGCATGATGACAGCGACAGTCTGTTTTATTTCCCCGGCTGTGGCTCGGAACGGCTGTTTTCGGATGTTGGACTGGCAACCCTGGCCATGCTGTATGAGCAAGGCGTGCGTACGGTTCTGCCACCCGGTTATTTGTGTTGCGGCTATCCGCAAACAGCCGCCGGTCAGCATCAGAAAGGCAAGCAGATCACCACGGAAAACCGGGTTCTATTCCATCGTCTGGCGAATACTCTGAACTACCTGGATATTCGCACCGTGCTGGTATCTTGCGGTACCTGCATGGACCAATTACTGAAATATGAATTTGAAAAGATATTTCCCGATTGTCGCCTGCTGGATATTCATGAATATCTGCTGGAAAAAGGTGTGCGTATGCAGGGCGTGGAAGGGCAGCAATATCTTTTTCATGATCCCTGTCATTCGCCCATGAAGCAATACGACCCATTGCAGGTAGCGCAGCAACTGACGGCTTCGCCGGTAGAGTTATCGGATCGCTGCTGTGGAGAAGCCGGCACACTGGGCACCGCCAGGCCGGATATCGCCAATCAGTTGCGTTATCGCAAAGCCGAAGAATTACGTCTGGGGATTCAGTCACTGACCGGTAAGGAGCGCACGCAAGGTGAGGTGAAGTTGCTCACATCCTGCCCGGCCTGCCAGCAGGGCCTGCTGCATTATGCCGATGAAACCGGTTTGCAAACCGATTACATTGTGGTTGAAATGGCGCAGCAGATGCTCGGTGATGGCTGGCAGCAAAGATTTCTGCAACAAGCCGCTGCCGGCGGTGTAGAACGGGTTTTGTTGTAGCCGGGCAGAGGCTTCAGCCGATGTTTTTGCTTTTTTGACAAGGTAAGCGGTTTTCAATGCATTTTTTCACAATCAGTCGCATTGTTGGCATTTTTTCCATGGGCTTCGGCCTGACTTTGCTGGTGCCTATTATGGTTTCCCTGTGGTATCAGGATGGTGAAGCCGAACACTTTATCGCATCCTTGCTGATTGTATTTCTGTTCGGCTTCTCGTTGTGGCTGCTGGGTTTGCGTCGCAGCAAAATGCTTTCCGTGCGGGATGGATTTCTGGTAGTGGCGCTGTTCTGGGCGGTGCTCAGTTCTCTGGCCGCTATTCCGTTTATTCTGGGTGCTCATCTCAGTTTTGTGGACGCTCTGTTTGAAGCCGCCTCCGGTTTTACCACCACCGGGGCAACCGTAATGCTGGGGCTGGACTCCATGCCGCGTTCGCTGCTGCTGTACCGGCAGGAAATCCAGTGGTTCGGTGGTATGGGGTTGATTGTTCTGGCGGTTGCTATTCTGCCGATGCTGGGTATCGGTGGCATGCAGTTGTATCGCGCAGAAGCTCCGGGACCCATGAAAGAAGAAAAAATGACCCCTCGCATGGTGCAAACTGCGCGCTATTTATGGGGTATTTATGTAGGGCTTACCATTGCTTGTGCGTTGTCTTACTGGTTGGCCGGTATGGGCTTGTTTGATGCCATTGCGCACAGTTTTAGTACGGTTTCCACCGGTGGATTTTCTACCTATGACGCCAGTCTGGGACATTTCCACAGCCCTGCTATTGAATCAGTGGCGGTATTTTTTATGCTGGCCGGAGCGATTAATTTTACCGCACACTTTCTGGCCTGGCGGCGGCGCAGACTGATGCCCTATTGGCAGGATGTAGAGGTGCGAACTTTCCTGTTGTTTGTGCTGGTGCTGGTGTTTGCGGTAAGTGTGGTCTTACGTATCAGTGGTGAATACGGCAGTCTGCCACCGAGCTTGCGAAATGCCGTTTTTGAGGTGGTTTCGGTGGTAACCAGTACCGGCTTTGGCACAGTCGATTTTTCTGCTTGGCCGGTTTTTTTACCGACGCTGCTGATTTTTATCAGTTTCGTCGGTGGATGCGGTGGTTCTACCGCAGGCGGCATGAAAGTCATGCGTGTGATTGTCATGTCGCATCAGGCTTTGCGTGAAGCCAGACGCCTGATTCATCCGCGCATGGTGCTGCCGTTGCGGGTGGGTGATCGGGTAATCAGTGAGCGCACCGTAGAAGCCGTATGGGGTTTCTTTTCCGCCTATGTGTTTGTCTTTATTGTCCTGATGCTGTTGATGATGGCAACCGGCCTGGATCAGGTTTCGGCTTTTTCAGCGATTGCCACCAGTATGAACAATCTGGGCCCGGGTCTGGGTGAGGTGGCTTCTAATTTTGTCGGTGTCAGCGATACGGGAAAAATGATCGCGGTTTTTGCGATGATACTGGGCCGCCTGGAAGTATTTACCATTGTGGTTCTGTTGATGCCGGATTTCTGGAGAGACTAGGAGTCTGTCGGGCTTAATTGATCGTTTGAGGAGAATACTGTACTTAATTTGACGAAAAGGATCAGAAAAATGGGCCAAAATACCTTTTCCACAGTAGATTCATAGTAAGTCCGACAGGCTCCTGGGAGCCCGTCAGCCCATGCAATGAACCCCCTGGCCTTGCGACACCAGAGCGAGAATCTAAAGGACCAAGAATGGCAAAGAAAAAGGCAACGAAAAAGAAGACAAAGAGCTTTGAGGAGACCCTCTGGGACTCGGCCAACAAGCTGCGTGGCTCAGTGGAGCCAGCAGAATACAAGCATGTGGTGCTGAGCCTGATCTTCCTGAAGTTTTCATCGGACAAGTTTGAGGAGCGGCGGCAGGAGATCATCGACGAGGGCAAGGAGCAGTTCGTGGACATGGTGGAGTTCTACACCATGAAGAATGTCTTCTATCTGGCCGAGGAATCGCGCTGGTCGTATATCCAGGCGAACGCGAAACAGGATGATCTGGCGCTGAAGATCGACACCGCCCTGCACACGATAGAGAAGAATAACAAGTCGCTGGCCGGGGCGCTGCCGGACAACTACTTCTCGCGGCTCGACCTGGACCGCAGCAAGCTGGCGGCGCTGATTGACACCATCAGCAACATCAACACCCTGGCCGACAAGTCGCAGGATGTGGTGGGCCGGGTGTACGAGTATTTCCTCAGCAAGTTCGCGCTGGCCGAGGGTAAGGGCAAGGGCGAGTTCTACACGCCCAAGAGCATCGTCAATCTGATCGCCGAACTGATCGAACCGTACAAGGGCAAGATTTACGACCCCTGCTGCGGTTCCGGCGGCATGTTCGTGCAGTCCGTGAAGTTCGTCGAGAGCCACCGGGGCAATACCAGGAACGTCTCCATCTACGGGCAGGAGGGCACCACCACGACCATGAAGCTGGCGAAGATGAACCTCGCCATTCGTGGCATCTCGGCCAATCTGGGCGTGAAGGCGGACGACACCTTCGCCAGTGACCAGCACCCGGACCTGAAAGCCGATTACATCATGGCTAATCCGCCTTTCAACCTGAAGGCGTGGCGCGCCGCCGATGAGCTGGTTGATGATCCCCGCTGGGCGGGCTACGAAGTGCCGTCGACCGGCAATGCCAACTACGCCTGGATTCTGCACATGGTCTCCAAGCTGTCGGTCAACGGCGTGGCCGGTTTCATTCTGGCCAATGGGGCGCTCTCGGGCGACGGGCAGGAGAAGGCGATCCGCAAGAAACTGATTGAGAATCGTCTAGTTGAGGCGGTCATAACGCTACCCCGGAATATGTTCTACACGACTGACATTGGCGTTACGCTCTGGATTCTGAATAGGAACAAGAGAGAACGAACTGTCAGCTTGAATAGCGATGAAAGGCGCTATCGTGATCGAGAGAACGAGGTTCTGTTTATGGATTTGCGGCAGTGGGGTTCAGCTTACGAAAAACGTTTCATTCAGCTAACACCTGAAGACATCGCCAAGATCACAACAACGTTCCACGCTTGGCAGTCATTGGATGGAAAGCATGCGTATGCTGACGTACCGGAATACTGTGAGTCGGCGACAATCACAGAAATAAAGGAGAACGGATACTCCTTAGAGCCGAGCGCGTATGTCGAGTTCATGGATCGAGACTCTCAGATCGACTATCGAGCCGAAATGGCACGCCTGCAAACGACTTTTGCAAGGTTGCTTGAGGAAGAAGAGCAGTCTCAGCAGGAATTGAGGAACGCATTTAATGGGCTGGGATATGAACTCGCGCCGTGAGCCATTGGGCAACTACATTCAGCCTGTTGATGTTCGAAACTCGGACCAGAAGATCACCCGGGTACAGGGGATCTCCATCCGAAAGCGCTTCATTGACACAAAAGCCAATATGGAGAACGTGAGCCTTGCAAACTACAAAGTCGTGCAGCCGGGGCAATTTGCTTTCGTTACGGTAACGTCGCGGAATGGAGGGAAAATATCGATCGCGATTCTTGAGGACGCGCCATGCATAGTGTCCAGCACCTATTGCGTCTTTGAGGTTACCGACAAAAACGCACTACTCCCAGAATTCTTGTACCTCTGGTTCACTCGTGCAGAATTTGACCGCTACGCCAGGTTTCATTCTTGGGGGAGCGCGAGGGAGACATTCGACTGGGACGACCTATGCCGGACGCTCGTGCCGATACCAGACCTGGACACGCAACAGGCAGTTGTTCGTCTCTATGGTGGGATGACAGATAACGCGCGCCTTTATGAGGCGTCAATACCGGAGCTGGAGCGGATCTGCGACGGCTATATGGATGAGGCAAAGAAGCGTGCTAAGGAAGTCAGGCTTGGTGAGCATGTACGGCAGATTGACGTTCGCAACCGAGATTTGGGGATAAGCCGGGTACAGGGGATCTCCATCCGAAAGTGCTTCATTGACACAAAAGCCAATATGGAGAACGTGAGCCTTGCAAGCTACAAAGTCGTGCAGCCGGGGCAATTCGCCTACGTAACGGTTACATCCCGAAATGGCGGAAAGATCTCAATTGCTATGCTTGAAGATGCGCCTTGCATCGTCTCCTCCAGCTATTCAGTTTTCGAAGTCATGGACGGAGATGTGTTTCTGCCTGAGTTCTTGTACCTATGGTTCAAAAGAGCTGAATTTGACCGTTACACGAGGTTTCATTCGTGGGGCAGCGCGAGAGAGACCTTCGATTGGGAGGACATGTGCCAGGTGCGCGTCCCTGCGCCGACGATTCATGAGCAGGAGAGCATCGTCGCGATCCACCATTGCCTTGAGCGACGGAAGCGCATCAAGACGGAACTGGATGAAAACATTGGTGTGCTGGGCTCTGTCTTGATGCAGTTGGCTATGAACGAGGGGGCATAAATGCCGGGCTTTTCCGAAGCGCAGCTTGAACATGCAATCATTGAACTGTTGGGCGAACAAGGCTACCAGCATGCCTTGGGGAAGGATGTCGCGCGTGGCCCAGCGGAAGTCCTAATAGAGGAAGACTTGCAGGCGTATCTGCAAGAACGATATGGCACTGACGGCATCACGGACGGCGAGATCGCGTTCATCATCAACAAGATCAAGCAGCTAGCGGCGTCCGACCTCTATAGCAGCAACAAGGCATTCATGAAGCTGGTTTCCGACGGCTTTCTGTTGAAACGGGAGGATCGCAGCCAGAAAGACCTGTTCATCCACCTGATTGACTACTCTCCCGCCGACCGGAACATCTACAAGATCGTCAACCAATTAGAGATTGTCGGCTTCGAGAAGCGGATTCCGGACGGGATTCTCTATATCAATGGCCTGCCGCTGGTGGTGTTCGAGTTCAAGAGCGCGATCCGGGAAGAGGCGACCATCCATGACGCCTGGGTTCAGTTGACCACCCGCTACCGGCGCGACATCCCGGAACTGCTCAAGTACAACGCCCTATGCGTGATCAGTGACGGGGTGAACAACAAGATGGGCTCTCTGTTTGCGGCCTATGAGTTCTTCTACGCCTGGCGCAAGGTCACGGGCGACGAGAAGATCGAGCGGGACGGCATCGACTCCCTGTTCACCCTGATCCACGGGCTGTTCGACAAGGCCCGGCTGCGGGATGTGATCCACCATTTCATCTTCTTCCCCGACAGCTCCCGGAAGGAGGAGAAGATCGTCTGTCGCTACCCGCAGTATTACGCGGCGCGCAAGCTGTTCGCCAACATCCTGGAACACCGGCGGCCCGAGGGCGACGGCAAGGGCGGCACCTACTTCGGCGCGACCGGTTGCGGCAAGAGCTTCACCATGCTGTTCCTGTCGCGCCTGCTAATGAAGAGCGAGGCGTTCGCCAGCCCGACGCTTGTGCTTATCACCGACCGCACCGATCTGGACGACCAGCTTTCGCGCCAATTCACGGGGGCCAAGGGCTACATCGGCGACGAGGAGATCATCAGCGTCGAGAGCCGGGAGGAGCTGCGCGAGTACTTGCGTGGACCCTTCGAGCATCCTGATAAGCGCGACGGGCAAGACGATAAGAGGGAGAGGGATAGCCACGCCCAGCAGGCAGCAGAAGAACGCGAGGACTACGTCGTGGCCCCACATGGGCGTGTGAGCGGCGGCGTGTTTCTGACGACGATTCACAAGTTCACCGAGGACACCCGGCTGCTGACGCGGCGGGACAATGTGATCTGCATCTCCGACGAAGCGCACCGCAGCCAGGTGAACCTGGATCAGAAGATCAAGATTACGGAAAACGGCGTCAAGCGCACCTATGGATTTGCCAAGTATCTGCATGATTCCCTGCCGAATGCGACCTATGTCGGCTTCACCGGCACGCCCATCGATGCAACACTGGACGTGTTCGGCAAGGTGGTCGATGCCTACACCATGGAAGAGTCGGTCAAGGACGAGATCACCGTGCGCATCGTGTACGAGGGCCGGGCCGCGAAGATACTGCTGGACAATGCCAAGCTCCAGGAGATTGAAGACTACTACGCGCAATGCGCTGATGACGGTGCGAGCGATTACGCCATCGAGGAGAGCAAGCGAGCCAATGCGCAGATGAACGCGATCATCGGAGACCACGACCGAATCAAGGCGGTGGCCGAAGACTTCGTGAAGCACCATGAAACGCGGGTCAGAGAAGGCGCGACGGTCAAGGGCAAGGCGATGTTCGTGTGCAGTAACCGCCCGATTGCCTACCTGCTGTACCAGGAGATCATCGCCCTGCGGCCGCAGTGGGCGGAGGTCAGAGTCTGCGAGGAAAGCGCGCCCCTGACGGAGAATGAGAAGCGCGAGATCAAGCCAATGGAGCGGATCAAGATGGTCATGACCCGCGGCAAGGACGATGAGGAAGACCTCTACAAGATGCTCGGCACGAAGGAGTACCGGAAGGAGCTGGACCGGCAGTTCAAGAATGCAAAGTCGAACTTCAAGATCGCCATTGTGGTGGATATGTGGCTGACGGGGTTCGACGTGCCCTTCCTCGACACCATCTACATCGACAAGCCAATCCAGCGCCACAACCTGATCCAGACGATTTCCCGGGTGAACCGGCGTTACGCGGGCAAGGACAAGGGCCTGGTCGTCGATTACATTGGCATCAAGAAGCAGATGAACCTCGCGCTGGCCCAGTTTGGAAATCTGGGCGATGGTGTGACAATCGAGGAGATTCAGCAGGCGGTGGTCGTGGTAAAGGATCACCTCGACCTGCTTGGCAAGATGTTCCATAAATTCGATACCAGTCCGTACTTCAGTGGCAATGCGCTGAAACAACTTCACTGCCTGAACATGGCGGCGGAGTTTGTTCAGGTAACAGAGAAGCAGGAAAAGCAGTTCATGTACCTGGTAAAGCGGATGAAGGCGGCCTATGACATCTGCTGTAACAGCGATGCCTTCACTCAGTTGGAGCGGGATACAATCCATTTCTACATCGCTGTGCGCTCTATTGTGTTCAAGCTCACTAAGGGCGACGCCCCGGACCTGGCTCAGATGAACGCGCGGGTGCGGGAGATGATCGAGGAAGCGATCAAGGCGGACGGCGTAGAGGAGGTGTTCAAGCTGGGTGATAGCGGCGAGTCCGAGATCGACCTGTTCGACGATGAGTTCCTGGAGAAGATCAAGAAGATCAAGCTGCCCAACACAAAACTGAAACTCCTCCAGAAACTGCTGAAGAAGGCGATTGACGACTTCAAGAAGACGAATAAAGCCAAGGGGGCTGACTTCGCCCGGATGTTCAAGGCACTGGTTGACAAGTACAACGAACGCGAGGAGCAGGACGTGCTGGTGAGCAATGTCCTGGAGGACTTCACCGACGAGATTATCGATCTATTCGAGGCGCTGAAGAAGGAGAAGGCGTCCTTCGCCGACTTAGTGTTTGAACGAAAACGATTAAACCCTAAGAAAAACAATAATCTATATACTGTTCAGTGGACTAAAGATTATAATGCCTGTATCCA
>JAHXHF010000056.1:6917-17514 GCA_025656895.1 gamma proteobacterium symbiont of Bathyaustriella thionipta | reverse complement strand
ACAGGCATTATAATCTTTAGTCCACTGAACAGTATATAGATTATTGTTTTTCTTAGGGTTTAATCGTTTTCGTTCAAACACTAGTTACGTTATTTATTAGCCACACCGTGCGGCACATGGCCGGCAGCCACATGCTCGGATGCATTTTCACAATGCTGTCGCTGGTCGTCAAAAAACATATCGGCTGCAAAGGCTTTCAGAAATTCGCCCTTGGCTAATCCGCCCAGAAACAGGGCTTCATCAATACGAATATTCCAGGCGCGCAGGGTGCGAATGACACGCTCATGCGCCGGTGCGGCCCGCGCTGTTATAAGCGCCGTGCGCACCGGGCAACTACCGGCCGGCCACTCCAGCTGAATCCGGTTCAGTGCCTGTAAAAACGGTTTGAAAGGCCCGCCTTCCAGAGGGTGATTGGCCGCCGACTTCTCAGACTGGCTAAATTCCGCCAGCCCTTTCTGCTGAAAAACTCTTTCCGCCTCATCAGAAAACAGCACCGCATCACCATCAAAAGCAATGCGTAACTGTCCGTCATCCTTTGCTTGCCCGGCCGCTCTGATCAACAGGGTAGCCGCAGCCAGACCTACCGAAAGCGCCGCTTTGACATCATTCTGATCCGCCGAAAGAAACAGCTTGGCACCCAATGCCTGCGCGTAGGCGTAAGGATTTTCGCCACCGGTAAAAGCGGCACGGCTGACGGGTAAAGCATGAGCTTCGATTGAATTGAAAATACGCAGACCGGTATCCGAACTATTGCGTGACAACAGCACTACATCAACCAGGGATTTTCCAGCCTGAATATTCAGGTTCAGCAGTTTTTTGACCAGCGCAAAGCCAACTCCCGGCTGTAGAGGCTCGTCTTCATGTGCCATTTGATAGTCAGCGTAAGCCGCGACCCCTTCCTGCTCAAAAACCTGATGCGATTCCGACAGATCAAACAAGGCGCGGGACGAAATCGCGACAACCAGCTGATCAGATTGATTTTCCACAGAAAAACCCACCTAGCCGGTGGCTACCAGGGCATGAAATGATTCATGAATGACATGGGGCGGCCAATATTTCGGTTCAAATGCGCCAGGTCATAACGCATATCATGGGTAGAACGTGACATGGACTGCATGGAACTGTTCATATCGCTGATATTGGACAGCATGGGCCCCAGATTATTCATTTCCTGGGAAATGCTTTCCACACCCACAGTCAATGTGCGCATATTGTGGCTCATCAGACTGACATCTTCTGAAACCAGACGAATATTGTCAGACATTTCTGTCATATTACGATCCACCGTATTCACCAGCACATGAATATCCTTGGCCAGACTGAACACCAGGTAAAACCCGTAGGCCGCCAGAATAATAAAGGCAAACAGGGATGGGTACACAATCAGTTCCCAACGGCGCGCGCTGGTTTCGAAGGCTTGCGATAAACGATCAAAAGATGCGGGATCAACGTTTCTGACCGTATTGGCATCCACCGTGTTTTCTGTTACTGACATCAAATAATTCCTGAATTTCACTGCTATCAATCTCTATTAGAATATACTAATTAACCGAATATGTAAAATTTATACTGACCGAAATTATTCTTTTTTTAGGATTTCATTATATGGATGATAGACCGCCGTCAGGAAAAATTCAATTTACCAGCCCTGCGTGTGCTGCTGTACCAGCTGACACATCATATCAATATGATCAGCACGCTCATTCAGGGCAGGAATATATGCAAAGGACTGCCCGCCCGCCTGTAAAAAATAGTCACGATTTTCTTCATTCACTTCTTCCAGCGTTTCCAGACAATCGGCTGAAAATCCCGGTGAAATAACCTGCACATGTTTTACTCCCTGCTGCCCCCATTGCTTGAGAGTTTCATCGGTGTAAGGCTTCAACCAGGCGCGCGGACCCAGGCGAGACTGAAAACTCATTTGCATAAACTCATCAGAAACACCCAGTTCGGCCTGTAAGGCCTGCCTGGTCGCCTGGCACTGCTGCGGATAAGGATCACCGGCATCCGCATAATCCTGCGGTATACCATGAAAGGATAAAAGCAGTTTTTGCGGTTTTTTTTGCGGCCAGGTTTCGCGAATACTGTTGGCTAAAGCCGTGATATAGCCTGCATGAGTGGCATATTGATTAATAAAGCGCATTTCAGGAATGGCACGCTGCTGACGCAATACCAGGCTTATCTGGTCAAATATGGAAGCCGTGGTGGTCGCTGAATACTGCGGATACAAAGGTAAAACCAGTATTTTCCCGCAGCAGGTGTTTAATTCATCCACGGCCTTGTGGATGGACGGCTGCCCGTAACGCATGCCCAGCGTGACATGAAATCGCCCCGCCTGTTCGCTGTTCAGGCGTTTCTGCAAGGCCTGCTGCTGGCGCTTTGAAATCACCATCAGGGGGGAACCCTGTTCGGTCCATACCTTTTTATAGGCAGCCGCCGATTTTTTCGGCCGGGTGGGCAAAATCACTGCGTGCAAAATCGGCTTCCACAGCCACGGATTCATTTCCATCACACGCGGGTCCGACAGAAATTCTGCCAGATACCGCCGTACTGCAGAAGTGGTTGCGGCTTCCGGTGTACCCAGATTAACCAGCAGCACACCAATGGTTTCAGAGTTCATCGGCTCAGTCATGATAATCGGTTCAGTCCATTCAATGCGGCTGTGCGCCAGGCTTCAGCCATCGTCGGATAATTAAAAGTAGTTTCTGCGAAATAGCGAATACTGTTTGCGCTTCCTGACTGCGACATAATCGCCTGCCCGATATGAATAATTTCCGAAGCCTGCTCGCCAAAACAATGAATACCCAGAATTTCCAGTGTTTCTCTGTGAAACAGTATTTTCAACATGCCCACCGTATGCCCGGTAATCTGCGCGCGCGCAATACTGCTGAACTTGGCACGTCCTACTTCATAAGGTACACAGGCCTCGGTCAACTCACGCTCACTGCGCCCGATTGAACTGATTTCCGGCAAGGTATAAATGCCGGTAGGTACATCCTGCACCAGATGCCAGTCACTTTTACCGTTAGCAATCATAGCGCCGACAAAACGTCCCTGATCATAACTGGCGCTGGCCAGCCCCGGAGGGCCAATGACATCACCCAGCGCATAAATATGTGCTAGAGCGGTTTGAAAATTCTCGTTCACCACAATTTGCTGGCGCGGATTTATTTCCACGCCGATTGCCGATAAGCCCATATCGGCACTGTTACCGCTACGACCATTGGCCCATAATAAAATATCGGCACGTATCTGTTTGCCTGATTTCAAATGCAGAATGACGGCTTCCGCACTGCTTTCAACTCGATCATATTCTTCATTGTTGCGCACCGTGGCGCCTTCATTACTCAGGTGATAGCTCAGCGCGTCGGTAATCTCATCATCCAGAAACGACATCAGCCGGTCGCGGGTATTAATCAAATCCACCTTCAGCCCCAGGTGTGAAAATATGGAGGCATATTCACAACCGATAACACCCGCGCCATAGATGCAGATACTGGAAGGTGTTTTACGCAGCGATAAAATGCTGTCGCTGTCATGAATGCGTACATCGCTAAAATCCATATCCGGCGGATGATAAGGACGTGAACCGGTAGCGATAACAAAGTTTTTGGCGCTGACCTGCGTGCTGGAGCCATCGGTTTTGCGAATACAAAGCTGCTCTGCTGATTCAAATTCAGCCTGTCCCTGCAGCAGGGTCACGCGGTTTCGATCATAGTAACGATAACGAGTGGCAACCTGTTGCTGTATGACCTGCCCGGCCGCCTTGAGCAAATCAGGATATTCCGGTCGGAATTGCTGTGAGGTCCGGGCAAACAGCGGATTATGGCGATAATCATTGATTAACTGCACACTGTGGCGCAGCATCTTGCTGGGAATCGTGCCGCTGTGAGTACAACTGCCGCCCACCTGCGCCGAACGCTCCACCATGGCCACCCGCTTGCCGGCCTTGCTTAAATTCATGGCCGCGCCCTCACCACCGGGGCCGCTGCCGATCACTACCACATCATAATCGTAAGTCATTCGCCTATTGTTGGTGGTGGCTCATGCATTTGCAAGTGACTTTGTATCCAATCAAGCAGTGCGGCTGCATCCAGCCGATGCACAAGATAGTCGACATGGCGATCCGCCGTGGCCAGTGCCGCTTTATAGCCATCCACAAGATGCAAGGCCTGGATATAACAATCTGATTCATCTTCATCTGCCTGAGTATTACTCAAAACCTGAAAAATACTGCAGCCCAGCCATTTTGCCCGGGCTTCCTTTTGTGTCCAGAGTTCAAAAAACTTATGCACCGGACTGGCTGCTTGCTCTATGCAGCGCTGCTCCTTGTCAGAAAAGAAACGCCGGGCCAGACGAGCTGCCGGACTTGTCGAACGCAGTTTTTCTATATCCAGCCCCACTGCTCCACTGCGACTGACAGCGCAGGCCCAGTAATCGCCGGAGTGACTGACATTGAAATGCAGCGGCTCCGGGGATGCCTGCAAATAAGGCTTGCCCTTGTCTCCTTCTAATAGGTTAATTGTAGCCAGCGGCTGTTGCCGATATTGAGCCAGCAGCAAGCGCAACATCAGCCGTGACTGCGGAAAGGCTTTAGCAGAGCGGTGCTTGTCAGGTACGACAAAATCATCCAGCAGTGCCAGTGTTTGCTGCTCGATCAGCCAGATATCAAGCAACTGTTTGCGATCTGCCGACATTAGAAAGGCAGGGGTATTTCTGGCACGCCAGCCGGCAAACCGGTAAAATGCCTGATTTGAACAAATAGTAAGCCCATGAGCCGCAAATTATACATCAAGACCTTCGGTTGTCAGATGAACGAGTACGACTCAGCCAGGATGGCTGACGTGCTGCATGCCGAGCTGGGCGTAACGCTCACAGACACCCCCGAAGAGGCCGACATTCTGCTGTTGAACACCTGTTCTATTCGCGAAAAAGCACAGGAAAAGGTTTTCTCGGCGCTGGGTCGCTGGCGTGAATGGAAACTGCAACGCCCTGAACTGGTGATTGGTGTCGGCGGCTGCGTGGCCAGTCAGGAAGGTGATGCCATTCATGAACGTGCGCCCTATGTGGACATGGTATTTGGCCCGCAAACCCTGCACCGCCTGCCACAAATGCTGCAGGAAGTGCAGCAGCAACGGCACAGCGTGGTGGATGTTTCCTTCCCGGAAATTGAAAAGTTCGATTGTATGCCGCAACCACAGGCAGAAGGCCCCTCGGCTTTCGTCTCTATCATGGAAGGCTGCAGCAAATATTGCACCTTTTGCGTGGTGCCTTATACGCGTGGTGAAGAAATCTCCCGCCCGTTCGATGATGTCATTGCCGAAGTAGCCTCTCTGGCCGAACAGGGCGTAAAAGAAGTCAATCTGCTGGGACAGAACGTCAACGCTTATCGTGGCAGCATGCATGATGGTGAAATGGCTGATCTGGCATTGCTGATCAACTATGTGGCCGCGATTGACGGTATAGAGCGTATCCGCTATACCACTTCTCACCCGGTGGAATTCAGCGACAGCCTGATTCAGGCCTATGCCGATGTGCCACAACTGGTCAATCATCTGCATTTACCGGTACAAAGTGGTTCCGACCTGATTCTGGCGCAAATGAAACGCGGTCATACCGCACTGGAATATCGCCACAAAATCAGAAAACTGCGTGAAATCCGCCCCGACATCAGTCTTTCATCCGATTTCATCATCGGCTTTCCCGGCGAATCCGATAAAGACTTTGCCGACACCATGCAACTGATCGAAGACATCGGTTTCGATCATTCTTTCAGCTTCATTTATAGCCGCCGCCCTGGCACACCGGCGGCTGATCTGACCGATGACGTAGCTGCCTCGGTAAAAAAAGAACGTCTGGCTATTTTACAAAAGCGCATTAACCAGATGGCGCAACAAATCAGTCGTCGCATGGTGGGAACCGTTCAGCGGGTGCTGGTGGAACGCACTTCACGCAAATCTGACGATGTGCTGGCCGGACGTACCGAGAATAACCGGGTGGTTAATTTCACCGCCCCGGCTGAACTGATTGGCCATTTTGCCGATGTTGAAATTACCGAAGCCCTGCCCAATTCGCTGCGTGGCCAACTGCTGGATAAAGCGAACACACTGCGATTTTCCGCCTGAAACGGATACCTGACCTGTGCCTACACTCGAACTCAGCCTGCTGCCGGAAAACAATGAACAGTTAGCCAATTTATGTGGCTCACTGGATGAGCATCTACGCCAGATAGAAAAACGTCTGGCCATTGAAATATTCAATCGCGGCAGTCGTTTTCGCCTACAGGGCGATGAAGATGCTATAGAAGCGGCCGAACAGGTATTACACAATCTCTACCGGGATGCCAAAGCCAGCATTATTACCGCCGAAGTGGTGCACCTGGCATTGCAGGGAAGTGCTATCGCGCCACCCGCCATAGCTCCGCGCAGCCGTCCTGAAGTTATCATTCAAACCAAACGCGGGCTGATCAAACCGCGTGGCGAGAATCAAAAGCAGTACCTGCATAACATACTCACCCACGATATTAATTTTGGCATAGGGCCGGCCGGCACCGGCAAAACCTGGCTGGCGGTAGCCTGCGCCGTGGAAGCCCTGGAACGCAACTCGGTGCGCCGTGTGCTGCTGGTCAGACCGGCGGTGGAAGCAGGGGAGCGACTGGGGTTTTTACCCGGTGATCTGGCACAGAAAATTGACCCCTATCTGCGTCCTTTGTACGATGCCCTGTATGAAATGCTCGGCTTTGAACGCGTGGGTAAACTGATTGAGCGCAATGTGATTGAAGTGGCACCTTTGGCCTATATGCGTGGTCGCACCCTGAATGATGCCTACATTATTCTGGATGAGGCGCAAAACACCACCCCCGAACAAATGAAAATGTTTCTTACCCGCATCGGCTTCAGTTCAACTGCGGTAATTACCGGAGATGTCACCCAGGTTGACCTGCCACGCGGTGCGCAGTCCGGCCTGCGTCAGGTAGCCGGCTTGTTGCGTGATGTTAAAGGCATCAGTTTCACCCATTTTGAGTCCACCGATGTAGTGCGTCACCCGCTGGTACAACGCATTATTCAGGCTTACGAAAAAGACAGCAACGAGCCGTCGGTAAAAGGCTAACCGCATGCAGCTGGATATTCAGCGAGTCAGCAACAGTGACGCCCCCACTGACGATGATTTTATCAATTGGACGCAAGCCGCTCTGCTGCACACAAAGGGTCATAGCGCCGTGCTGCTGCGTCTGGTTGACGAGGCCGAGAGTGCTGAACTGAATAAAAAATATCGTCACAAACCCGGACCAACCAATGTATTATCCTTTCCTTACCAGCCCTCGGATGAAATGGATCTGGCGCTGTGGGGTGACCTGGTTATCTGCGCGCCACTGGTGGCAACACAGGCTCGGCAGCAGCAAAAAACCGAACAGGCACATTGGGCGCACCTGCTAATACACGGGCTGCTGCACTTGCAGGGCTATGACCACCAGGACAAAGCCTCTGCTGAAGAAATGGAATCTCTGGAAATACGTATTCTGTCCCGACTGGGCTTTAATAACCCCTACCTCTGAGTAACATAACACTATGAAAAAACCCCGACGCGCCGGCTTCAGCGGCTGCTTGAAAAATCTCAGCAAGTGCCTCTCCGGCCAACCAGACTGTGAACCGCAAAACAAGGATGATATTGCCCGGTTTTTGCTCAAGGCACGCAATAAAGCCCTGCTGGATAGCGAGGCACTGAGCATGATGGAAGGCGTTATGGCCGTCTCCGAACTGCGTGCCAGAGACATCATGATTCCACGTGCGCAAATGGTTGCCATTCGTCGTGATGATCGTCTGCAGGATATTATTCCCGTCATGGTCGAGTCTGCCCATTCGCGTTTTCCGGTAACCGGCGATGACCGCGGGGCCGTCACCGGCATTTTGCTGGCCAAAGATCTGCTCTCCCATGTGGCCGAACAGGATTCGCCGCATTTTAATATGCGCGACCTGCTAAGACCTGCGGTATTCATACCGGAAAGTAAACGGCTGAATGTATTGCTGAAAGAATTCAAGGCCAGCCGCAATCACATGGCGGTAGTCATTGATGAATACGGCGCGGCCAGCGGCCTGGTGACCATTGAAGATGTACTGGAACAAATTGTTGGCGAGATTGAAGATGAACACGATTTTGATGAAGGCGCCACCATTCTGAAACGCAGTGCCACCGAGTTCACCCTGAAAGCGCTCACTCCGCTGGAAGATTTCAACGAATATTTCAATACCTGCCTGCAGGCCAGCGACTGTGACACCATCGGTGGTTATGTCAGCAAAATGCTGGGGCGGCTGCCCAAAGACGGTGAAGAACTGAAAATAGACCATCTGCGCTTTCAGGTGCTGCGCGCCGACAGTCGCAAAATTCAGTTACTGAATCTGTATATTGATGAAAAAACAAAGTCTTGAGCTACTGCTAAGCTTTCTGGCCGGAGCCGCCATGGTGCTGGCATTCGCACCTTTCGGCTACTGGTTTATCGCACCGTTTTCCTTGCTGCTGTTGTTTTATCAATGGCTCTATAATAGCCGCCTGCCCGCCTGGCGCAGCGGTCTGGCCTGGGGACTGGGTTGCTTTGGCTTCGGCCTGTTCTGGCTACGTGTCAGTATTGATCTGTTTGGCAATGTCAGCACGCCTCTCGCCATTCTGGCCGCCTTGTCTGTAGCCTTCATCATGGCTTTATTTATCGCACTGTGCGGTTTTATTGTGCAGAATTTATGTAAAAATCGACAGCCTGAGTGGTGCTTGTTGCTACTGCCCTCCAGCTGGGTGTTAATTGAATGGTCACGCCATTGGGCTTTCGGCGGCTTCCCCTGGTTAAGCGTGGGATACAGTCAGATGGACAGCCTGCTATCGGCCTACGCGCCGCTGGGCGGGGTATTGCTGGTCAGTTTCATGACCGCCGCCAGCGCCACACTGATGGCTTATTTAATGGCCGGTCGCAAGCGTATTATTGCCGCTGTGCTGTTACTGGCCATCTGGAGCATGGCGGCTTTGCTGTCTCAGTATTCATGGACGCAGGCGGCCGGCACAGCGTTAAAGGTCAGTCTGATTCAGGGCAATATTGATCAGGCGCTCAAATGGCTGCCCAGTCAAAAACAGAAAACGCTGGATCTGTACGCGGGACTGACCCAGCATCACTGGAACAGTGATCTGATTATCTGGCCGGAAACCGCTGTACCGGGTTTTTACCATCGCCTGCGGGACGATTTTCTACTGCCATTAGCCAGTGACGCACGTCGGCATGACACACAAATCGTACTCGGCCTGCCGGTAAAAGACCCTGATAATGGCCATTACTACAACGCCATGCTCAGCCTGGGGGGTAAACCGGAGTTTTATTTCAAGCGCCATCTGGTGCCTTTTGGTGAGTACCTGCCGCTGAAAAGACTGCTGCAACCACTGCTGCAGTGGATGCAGATTCCCATGTCTGATTTTGCGGAACCACCTGCCTCGCCGCCACTGATGCAACTGGCAGGCTACCCGGTCGGGCTGTCCATCTGTTATGAAGATGCCTTCGGCAGTGAGATTATTCAGGCACTGCCGCAAGCCGCCTTTCTCATCAATGCCAGCAACGATGGCTGGTTTGGTGATTCTCTGGCACCTCATCAGCACCTGCAAATGGCACGCATGCGCGCACTGGAAACCGGCCGTTACCTGATTCGCTCCACCAATACCGGTGTTTCAGCCTTCATTGATGACAAAGGCCGCATCAAGGTAGAAGCCCCGCAATTTGAGCAACTGGTTCTCAGCAGCAGCATCATTCCCATGAGTGGGCTAACGCCTTACGCGCGCCGGGGCGATTGGCCGCTTTTAGGGCTGCTGCTACTTATTATTGGCTGGGCCGGCTTTAGCGGATTGCGCCGCCCCAAAGCATAAACCGCCTACAGACCAATCTCTTTCAAGCGCTTCTCATCCTGCGCATTTTTCTCATTGGCATATTTAGCCGCTTCCTTGGCCTGACTCAAGGCTTCCACCTGGGTACTCCAGATGTGTTGAGGCTTGTCCACTACTTTTGTCTGTGCCGGCTTGTCATCCCCGCAGGCTGACAGTAGCAATACAAGGACAGCCATCATCAAAACTGACAGTCTGTTGCGCATAATATTCACTCCTATAATGTGGTTTTCAGCATAGCATATTGGCTTATCTGGCTGCCGCCAATAGCTGATTAAAGGCTACAATGAGCCGCTTATTCATCCAATGAGAGCAACTGCACCCGCCCCTGCTGAATACAGAGTGCGCCCGTACCGGCCAGTAAAGGGCTGATAGCCGTATCCAGCAAAGCATAACGCCAGCCGCTGAATACCTGCTGCAGTGGCTCACCACGCACCAGCGCCTGCATATCAGCGCGATTGCTCAGCATGGCCGGCACCAGATCATGTTTTTGTGCCAGCATACGTACAGCTGTCATCAGCAGATCAAGCTGGGCATCCTGAGCGGCTGTCAGTTTTTTCGGTGCACTGGAAACCGGCCATTCCGCCTGATCAGCCTGCAGACTGTCATTAACCAGCTGCAGCAGCATCTTCCCCTGCTTGTTCAACAGACCCTGATCCATACCGCGCAAACGGGATAACTGCGCTTT
>JAHXHF010000056.1:0-6907 GCA_025656895.1 gamma proteobacterium symbiont of Bathyaustriella thionipta | reverse complement strand
CTTGCGGCATACGCTTGGCCATATCCAGCATCAGGTCATCTTTCATAATCCATTTACGTGGCCGGTTACTGTGCTGCGCACGCTGTTCTCTCCAGGCCGCCAGCTTCTTCAATAACAACAATGATGCACCACCCAGTTTTTGTCTACGGGCGGTTTTTTGCCATAAATTTTCCAGGTCGGGCCGGTAAAGCTGGCTATCAACCAGCAAGTCCATTTCCGGTTGCACCCAGTCGCTGCGCTCAAGCTGCTGCAGTTTTTCCTGTAATTTCTGGTAGAGGGGGTACAGATAACGCACATCATCCATGGCGTATTCCAGCTCATCCCGGCTGAGCGGACGACGTTTCCAGTCAGCCCGTGAATGGGCCTTACCCAGAGAAACCTGAGTAAGCCTCTGCACCAGTGCGGCATAACCCATCTGATCACCCAGCCCTGCCAGCATGGCCGCAATCTGGGTATCAAAAATAGGTGCGGGTACGGACTGCCAGAGATGATAGAAAAGCTCCATATCCTGACGCCCCGCGTGCATGATTTTCAAACACTGCGGATTGAGCAGTACCGCTTTCAAGGCACTCAGATCTTCAATCGCAAGCGGGTCAACGCAAAACAGACCCTGTTCACTGGCCAGTTGCAACAGGCAAAATTCAGGATAGTAGGTTTTTTCACGCATGAACTCGGTATCCAGAGCGACCCATTCGGCATTACTTAATAATGAGCACATGGCCGCCAGTTCGTCGGCTGTCGAGATCAGTTTATAATCATTCATAAGTTGAACAGGCTCTTGCAAGGTTAAAGTGGGACTATCATCGGACATCAGGCGCTCAATGCCAAGTTAGTGTAGTGATCGCCCTTTTTTTGCATCACCACATCAAAAGCATCACTTGACAGATTGGCCACCAGACCGGATAATGCGCCTCTTTTTTCAGAAAAACCGTATTTAGTATTGGAGAACAGCCTTGGCCAATTCGCCTCAAGCTCGTAAACGTGCCCGTCAAGCCGACAAAAGTCGCGCTCACAATGCCGCTCAGCGCAGCAATATGCGTACTGCCATTAAAAACGTAGTCTACGCCATTGAAAAAGGCGATAAAGAAGCCGCGCAAGCTGCTTATAAAATCTGCGCTCCCACTGTAGACAAGATGAGCAATAAAGGCATCATCCATGTCAATAAGGCCGCCCGTCATAAGTCGCGCCTGAATGCTCAAATCAAGAGTATGTAAAAATCTCAGCCACATCATAAAAAAACCGGCTTTTTAGCCGGTTTTTTTATGTCTGTCCTGCCACCACTCTTTGCAACTCGGATTAAATCCGCGCACGATTGCAAATCACCAGGCTATCCCGGTGAATCAGTTCTTCGTCATCAATATAGCCAAGAATCTGTTGGAAATCACGGCTGGGACGACCCATAATCCTGGCTACCTGCTCAGCATCATAATTGACCAGGCCACGCGCCACTTCAACACCGGCCGGGCTGACACAGACAACCACTTCCCCCCGCCTGAAGCTACCACTGACCGCCGTTACCCCCACGGCCAGCAAACTGCGCCCCGATTGCAGCAAAACCTGTACCGCGCCATCATCCAGAGTGAGACGGCCCGCTACTTTTAAATGCCCTGCCAACCATTGTTTGCGTGCCGCGTCCGGTGCCTGATCAGGACACAACAGGGTTCCTATGGCTTCACCCGCCTGAATGCGGGTCAATATGGCTGCCTGTTTGCCACCGGCTATCACGGTGGGCGTGCCGGAACGCGCAGCCAGACGCGCAGCCTGTAACTTGGTTTGCATACCACCGCGCCCCAGGCCGCCTTTACTGCCACCGGCCATTCGATCCAGTTCTACGGCACTGACTGCCTTGCGTGAAATCAATTCAGCCTGTGAGTGACTGCGCGGATCGGCATTAAATAATCCGTCCTGATCGGTAAGCAATACCAGCAAATCGGCTTCTACCAGATTAGCGACCAATGCGGCCAGTGTATCGTTATCACCAAAACGCAATTCATCGGTGGCTACACTGTCATTTTCATTCACAACCGGCAGCACATTCAGCGCCAGCAGGGAACGCAGGGTATTACGCGCATTCAGATAACGTTGCCGGTTGGACAGGTCATCATGCGTCAGTAAAATTTGTGCGGCCTGCAAACCGTATTGCCGAAAACTGGACTCATAGGCCTGAATCAGTCCCATCTGGCCGATAGCGGCAGCCGCCTGCAGGTCATGCAGTGCCTGCGGCCTTTGCTTCCAGCCCATGCGATTCAGCCCTTCCGCGACCGCGCCGGATGATACCAGCACCAATTGATGACCCATTTCACAAAGCTGCGCCATCTGCTCAACCCAGCCAACCAGCGCGGCATGATCCAGACCCCGGCCATCATTGGTCAGCAGCGCACTGCCTATCTTGATTACCCAGCGCTTGCCGCTGCTTATATCGCTACGATCAAACATGGGCTTGCTTACAGAGGATTCCAGGATTCACTGGAGGCATCATCCACAGTCTCATCATCAGTCTGCTCATTAGCAGCGGCTTGTGTTTGCAAATAGTCCATCAAGGCGGCGCAAAGCTCATCGGTACCCTGCCCGCTGATGGCAGAAATACAGAATACCGGTCCCTGCCATTGCAGACCTTGCAGCAATGCCTGACGGCGTGACTGCCATTCCGTTTCATCCAGCAAATCAATTTTATTCAGGATCAGCCAACGCTCCTTGCCACCCAATGCCGGGTCAAACTTGTTCAGCTCAGAGACAAGTTGCTGTGCTTCAGCGACCAGATCGGTCTCTTCATTCATCGGAGCGATGTCAACAATATGCGCCAGAATACGCGTGCGCGCCAAATGTTTGAGAAATTGAATGCCCAGGCCGGCACCTTCTGCCGCCCCTTCAATCAAGCCGGGAATATCAGCAATCACAAAGCTGCGTTCACGCCCGACACTGACCACACCCAGGTTGGGATAGAGCGTGGTAAAAGGATAGTCAGCCACTTTGGGACGCGCACTGGAAACCTTGCTGATAAAGCTGGATTTACCGGCATTCGGCATACCCAGCAGGCCCACATCGGCCAGTACTTTCAGCTCCAGTTTTAACTGCCGCTGATCGCCAGCCCCCCCATGGGTAAACTGGCGTGGAGAACGGTTGGTGCTGCTTTTGAAACGCGCATTGCCAATACCGTGAAAACCGCCCTGAGCCACTTTAAGACGCTCATCATGCACCAGCAGATCACCAATATGTTCGCCGGTATCCAGATCACTGACCTGCGTACCCACGGGAACCCGAACTACAATATCTTCTCCACCATGACCGGTGCGGTTACGCCCCATGCCATTTTCACCACGCTGCGCACGGTGCATGCGGCTGTGGCGAAAGTCCACCAGTGTGTTCAGCCCCGAATTGGCCTGTAACCACACCGAACCGCCGTCACCCCCGTCACCGCCGTCCGGGCCACCGCGAGGAATATATTTTTCACGCCGGAAACTGACACCGCCATTGCCTCCATCTCCTGCCTGTACCCGAATACTGGCTTCATCTACAAATTTCATAACCTGGTCCGAAAGCTTTCAGCTTGACAGCCTTACAAAAACAAAAGGCCCCGTCAATGACGAGGCCTTTGAACAATTCCATAGAAAATCGTGCTTCAGTCAGTCACTACGCTCACATAACGACGATTTTTAGGGCCTTTGCGCTGAAACAATATGGTGCCATCAGCCGTTGCAAACAAGGTATGGTCTTTGCCGATACCTACGTTTACACCATTATGATACTGGGTACCACGCTGACGAATGATGATATTGCCGGCCTTGATAGCCTGACCACCATACATTTTTACGCCCAGACGTTTTGATTCCGAATCGCGACCGTTGCGTGAACTGCCGCCTGCTTTTTTATGTGCCATTGCTGTTCGTCCCTTTTATGCGCTAATGCCGGTAATTTCAAGCTCGGTGTACGATTGACGATGACCCTGTCGCTTCATGTGGTGCTTACGACGCTTGAACTTGATGATTTTAACTTTTTTTCCGCGACCTTGCGATTTGACCGTAGCCGTTACCTTGCTACCTTCAATATAAGGTGTGCCTACGTTAACCGACTCACCTTCGCCGAGCATAAGGACCTTGTCCAGATCGACTGAATCACCTTCTTCGGCTTTGAGTTTTTCTACGCGAAGAACATCACCTTCCGAGACCCGATACTGCTTGCCGCCAGTTTGAATAACCGCATACATGGCTTGTTTCCTGAATTCTGCTATTTCAACGCACAACGCGTGAAAAAAGAAGCGGAATTTTACTAAGGTATTCACACCCTGTCAACGTGGTAGGCAGAAAAAACCGTTAAAACATCTTCCTGACATTAGCCGCTACCACTAAAAAATTCTCGCCAAGCCGCCAGGCCCGCCAGGAAATCCATTTTTTCTTTGCGTTCTTCGCGTCTTTGCGAGAAAAAGGGTTTTTTAACCCGCCAATCGCTCATCAACATGCAAAACCGGGGGCTTTCAGACCGGGTTATCCAATTCTAGAGCGACATGCTCAACATCAAATTGCTTTGCCAGATGCTCACCCAGAGCGCGTACCCCGTAGCGTTCGGTGGCGTGGTGTCCGGCAGCAAAATAAAGCAGCCCCAGTTCATTCGCCTGATGCAGGGTTTGTTCAGACACTTCACCGCTGATAAAGGCATCCACTCCCAGCTCGGCGGCTTGCTGGATATAGGATTGTGCCGCACCTGTGCACCAGGCCAGTGTACGAATGGAAGCGGGCTGCTTTCCCAGAACCAGTGGCTCACGTCCCAGTACCTGCGCAATATGCCCGGCCATTTGTGCCTGTGTCAGTGCTTGCGGCCAGTCTCCCTGCCACAATAAACCCTGCATGTCACTGTCATCGGCCAGCGGCCGCGCATTCATAATGCCCAACTGTTCTGCCAGCTGGCGATTGTTACCCAACTGCGGATGTTTATCCAAAGGCAGGTGATAAGCCAGCAGATTGATATTGGCTGCAAACAAGCGTCGCACACGCCGGCCTTTCATTCCGCTCAGCGGCCCGGCTTCACCTTTCCAGAAAAAACCATGATGCACCAGCAGCACATCGGCTTTTTCATCCGCCGCTTTTTCAATAGCGTCCAGACTGGCAGTTACACTACTGGCAATACGGCTTACATCACGGCAAGACTCCACCTGCAAACCGTTCGGGCAATAATCCCTGATGCTTGCACACGCCAATAGATTCTCACAATAGTCCAGCAAATCGGTCAGTTTCATTTCAGTGTGCTCGTGGTAAGTTAAACCTAATGGAATGGTCCATCCCGCTCCTATAACGGCTTCACATGAGCGATGATGTAGTTTCACAAATAACATCAAAAACAGGAGCAGAACAGACCATGAGCCAGTATAACGAAAAAAGTGAGATCAAAGTGCTAGGTATTGATTTGGCCAAAAACAGTTTTCAACTGCACGGTGTAGATGCAGAAGGAAACACGATCCTGAAAAAGAATCTGAAGCGCGACAAACTGTCTGCGTTTATCGCCAACCTGCCTGTCTGCCTCATCGGCATGGAGGCCTGCGGAGGTTCACAACATTGGGTACGTCAGTTCACTGAAATGGGTCATGATGTCCGCATGATGGCTCCACAGTTTGTCAAGCCCTACGTCAAATCCAACAAGAATGATGCCGTGGATGCAGAAGCCATCTGCGAGGCAGTACAACGTCCCAATATGCGCTTTGTTCCCACGAAAAGTATAGAGCAGCAAGATATTCAAAGTCTGCAACGGATACGGAGCCAGGTAGTGGCACGCAGAACTGCATTAGCCAATCAAACCCGAGGCTTGTTACTGGAATACGGCATCACCATTCCCAAAGGCATAAGCTATATTCGTAAGCAGGTGCCACTGATACTGGAAAATGCAGAGAATGGATTAACACCCCTCTTCCGGGAGCTGCTGAACGAACTCTATGAGGAAATGGTGCATCTGGATGAACGTAAAGAAACTCTCGAACAAAAGCTTGAACAGATCAGTCAGCACAGCGAGGACTGTCAGCGTCTTCTGACCATCCCGGGCGTCGGTCTTCTAACGGCTACCGCATTGGTAGCCGCCATTGGTGACATCAACGTCTTTAAGAACGGACGTGAGCTGGCAGCCTTGTTGGGTTTAGTGCCCAGGCAACACTCGACGGGTGGCAAACCCACGCTGTTAGGTATCAGCAAACGCGGTGACAGCCACTTGCGGACACTACTCATTCACGGTGGACGCACCGTGGTTCGTGTGGCCAACCAATATCAGGATAAACGCAATCGTTGGGTTAATGACATCGAACAACGTCGTGGCAAAAATATCTCTGCGGTGGCCGTGGCGAACAAAAACGCACGCATAGCCTGGGCATTATTAAGTCAGAAAACCACCTTCAAGGCAGCCGTAGAGGTGGCAGGGATATGAATAGTAAAAGAGCGTTTGTGGCGGTGATGGACATCGGGGTTATGCACCCTTTATCCACCGCTTCGCAAAAGTTGAAGCTACTACGCCGTGGATAAAGCGTGTATAACCCCTCCGAGGCCTTAACGGGCCGCTGAGAAAAACCGAGTAACCGATTAACCAGTTGCGTGGAAAAAGTAATCGTGATGGCATAAAAAGGTAATACCTGCATTCCCCAAAACCTGCCGGATTCAAGGATCTATTTTGAGATCGATAACCTGATGAGGAGGGGAATGAGCGGATTCCATCAGGGCCAGAAGCCAATAGTGCTTCAACGAAAGGCCGGATATATGGGAGTAACTTTTCTTTATGACATTCAGGTACTTTTTCTTGCAAACGCGGGATGGACCATATATGAATCCGTATTTTCAGGGTAGATACTAGGGCAATCGGACTTAAATTCATCCATTGATTACCCGCAGCAAATAGTCATTATCCCAGCCTGCTTTTAGACGTTTTGTTTTGACTC
>JAHXHF010000001.1 GCA_025656895.1 gamma proteobacterium symbiont of Bathyaustriella thionipta | reverse complement strand
AGAAAAGGTCGAGGCATTGCTTCCCTGGAACATGAAGGAAGTATTATTCTGAAATGGGGTTAAGAGGGCTGATTCTTTGGCGCTTACTGTTCTTGTGCCTGGAGGGACGTGCTACTTTGCCGCTTCTAACCGGTTGATGTGGAATGAGCCTCACTATAATTTACGACTATTATCAGTGATTCCCAGGCCATTGGCTCATTGGTATGTAAAGAGGGCAAAAAAAGCCAGCCATTATCATGAACTGCATTATACTTATTGGGGGCTGAAGAAACTGGTAAATAAGTTTTTAGTACATGATTACACGCGGAGCATTATTTATAATCCACGGAAATATCATATTGAGTATATGCTACAACCTGGAAGCAGAAAGGCAACTGCTGCGAGACTTTTCACAAAGTATCTTTTTTTTCTTATTCCTGGTTACATATGGCTGTTAAAAAAACCTTCTATCTGACGAGCTGCAATCTTATAAATCAGCCTTGCATAAACTGGACAGCGTACGCTCAGCCGAACAGCCGAAAAATTACTGCTGAAAATCAATCAGCAATAGTTACCAAATCCTGCGTTTTTTTATCTTCGGGCTGCATTTGCCTTTCATCTAATGCTCAATCATCGAATACGATAACCGGAATGACACGCCACACAAGCAGAGGTAACTTCAGAAAGGGCTTTGTAAGCCGGCAAGAGGTCTCCTTCTTCCGCTCTCAGTGCAAAGCGGCTGGCAGACCTATGCATACTTGTACCCGCCTGTCGCATGCCAACAGGCATGAAGCCGGACATATGTTTTGCACCGTGCGATTCCAGCGAGCTCATTCCCAGACGTGACTCGGCTATTTCTGCGGCCTGATCCAACTGCCCGTTTGCCATATTGATTAATATTTCATTGATCGTTGCCAAATGATCACGCATATTCGACATCATGTGTTGCTGCATCATTTCCGGTAATTCAACCCATTGCCTGGAATCCTCATTTGCGATGGAAGCACCGCTTGAAAAAGCCAGAAGAAGCAAGGAAATAATACGGGGGATTTTATTCATATTTATTCTCTCATTAGCATTAATCTGTATCCGTCCTGAAAATACGAATTCAAATTTATATGTTACTGACCAATACTCACTCTGCATCACTATTAGTGCTGTGTTATATGTTTATTCTGTATCGAGGACTTAAACTTACTATTGCTGATTGATTTTCAGCAGTAATTTTTCGGCTGAGCGTACGCTGTCCAGTTTATGCAAGGCTGATTTATAAGATTGCAGCTTTTGCAGGCTGGTATTACGTATGACTTCTTTTACGGCCAGCAGGGAGCCGCTTTGCATACTGAATGTTTGCAGTCCCATGAGTAGCAGCAGGCGTGTGTACCTGGGGTTGCCGGCCATTTCTCCACACATGGATACTGGCACCTGATGGCGTTTGCCGGCATCAATCACCTTTTGAATCAGTTGCAGCACGGCCGGGTGTAAAGCAGTGTATAGATAATTAACTTCATCATCCATGCGATCGACCGCCAGGGTATATTGGATCAGGTCGTTGGTGCCAATGGAAAGAAAGTCCAGCTGGCTGGCGAAGGCATCGGCTGACAGTGCGGCTGCGGGGACTTCGATCATACCTCCCAGTTCAATGTGTTCGGCACAGGCGATACCTTGCTGCTGCATCTGCCGGCGTGTTTGCCGGATTATTTTACGGATGCAGTTCACTTCATCCAGACAACTGAGCATAGGGATCATGATTTTCACCGGGCCATGCAGCGCAACCCGTAGAATAGCCCTTAATTGCGGCAGGAACAGCTCGGGTTCCTGCAGGCACAAGCGTACCGCACGCAGACCCAGTGCCGGGTTGATGCAGCGCCGTTCATCTCCGGCACTGGAGTTGCCTTTATTTTGTTTGTCTGCGCCCAGATCCAGGGTGCGCAGGGTTAACGGCAGCCCTTTGAGTGTTTTAACAATGGACAGATAATGTTCAAAATGTTCATTTTCATCGGGGATGCCGCTGTGGTTCATGTAGAGAAATTCAGTCCGGTAAAGACCGACACCTTCAGCCGAATTTTTTAGTACCGCTTTCAGGTCAGATTGCAGTTCAATATTGGCCTGCAGACAAACGGCTTTTTTATCTTTGGTGGTGGATGTTTTATGACGCAGGTTTTTAAGTGCTTTAAGACGTGATTTTTGTTTAAGCGCACGCTTGCGAAAATATTCAAGGCTGGCCTTGTCCGGCTGAGACACAACCGTATTATTGTCGGCATCAATGATGAGTACATCATGGTTATGCAGCAAGCGGGTGGCATGATGCACCCCGACAACCGCCGGAATACCCAGGCTGCGCGCTAAAATGGCGCTATGCGAGACCGGCCCGCCGTGTTCGATGACCAGGCCGCTAATGCCCTGTTTGAATAAAAGAATGATGTCGGCGGGTGACAGGTCGGATCCGACCACGATCTGTCCGGCCTGCTGGCCCGGTTCAAGCATAACGTCTGCCTGTCCCAGCAAGTGCTTCTGGATCTGTGTGATGACATGGTTGACATCATCTTTACGGGTTCTGAGATAGGGGTCATCAATTTCATCAAAGGTTTTGACCAGACATTGATAATGTAACTGCAGTGCCCATTCCGCGCTTAAGCCCTGCTGGCGAATCAGTTCAACCGGTGGTTCGATCAACACGCTGTCTTCCAGCATGAGTAAATGGGTATCGATAAAGGCTACAATGTCGGTAGCGGTATGGCTGGCAATGTCGGATTTAATTTGTTTCAGGTGTTGGCGGGTGTGTTCTACCGCTGCGTGTAAACGTGCTATTTCCCCCTCAATCTGGCTGTCTGTAACGCTGCCTGCCTGTATTTCCGGGGAATTATTTTGAATAACGCTGGCAGCACCGATGGCAATGGTGCGGCTCATGCCGATACCAATGCCATGCAGCGCAATGCTCATTCGTCTTCACCGAAACGTTTGGCAATCAGGTCTTTTAATTCCTCAATGGCTTGTTCTTCATCATCACCGTCAGCCTGCAGGGTCAGTTCGGTTCCCTGGCCGGCGGCCAGCATCATGACACCCATAATACTTTTGCCGTTCACCTGATTATCTCCACGTTGCAGGATTATTTCACTGCTGAAATGGCTGGCCAGTGTGACCAGTTTAGCGGCCGCGCGGGCGTGTAAGCCCAGTTTGTTGATAATGGTGACCGGAACTTTAATCATGTTGTTGCCGTATCTTTTCGGCATGCACCGATGGTGATGCAGTCTTTGCCACCCGCGACTACTTTTTGAGTAAGTGCATCAAGTTCCAGGTGACGGTAGGTAATGGCTTTGATGAGCATGGGCAGGTTGACACCGGAAACCAGTCTGGATTTTTCCGGTAGTTTCGCTTCCATGACTCGGTTATGCGGGGTAGCTCCACACAGGTCGGTCAGTATCAGCAAACCCTCGCCGTATTCCAGTGAAGCGGCCAGTGTTTGAATGTTCTGTAGCGAGTGCGGGTGATCGGCATCATTGATGACGGAATAGGTGGCTATCTGTTGCGGAGTCTGACCCAGAATATCACCCAATGTGGAGAGCAGGGCTTCCCCCAGGCCTTCGTGTGTTATTAATAAAATACCAACACTCATGACAGTTCCCTATGTCTGACAATAACCTGAGGCGCCAGTCCCTGCAGGCGTTTGCCCAATGCTTCGGTGACATAAACCGAACGATGCTGGCCGCCGGTACAACCAATTGCGATGGTTAGATAACTGCGACCTTCACGAATAAAACAGTCGATCCAGTGTTGCAGGAACTGGCTGATATGATCGATCATGTCGCTCACATTCCGGTATTGGCTGAGAAAATCAATCACGGCCTGATCGCGACCGGTTAACGGCCGCAGTTCCTGTTGCCAGTGTGGATTAGGCAGGCAACGCAGATCAAACATAAAATCGGCGTCCTGTGGCGGGCCGTGTTTAAAACCGAATGACTGAATCATTAAAGACATGCTGGCTTTTTCGTGCTTGTTAATGCGCGCATGAATCAGATCACGTAATTGATGCACATTGGTGTGCGAGCTGTCCACAGTAAGATCCGCGCCGGATTGCAGGGGTTGTAATAACAGCCGTTCTTTTTCAATGGCTTCCTGCAATGGACAGGTTTCATTGCTGAGCGGATGTTTGCGTCGGGTTTCATTAAAGCGCCGTATAAGGATGTCACTGTTGGCGGTTAAAAAAATCAGTTCGCAGGCAGTTTTCTGCTGCTGCAGTTGTTTACGAATGTCATTAATCTGCTGCAGATTGCCGCTGCGGTTTCGGGCGTCAATGCCGACAGCGACATGATGCGGCAAGGGTGTTGAAGGCTGCCCCAGTTGTTCCGCTAACGGCGGCATCAGGAACATGGGCAGGTTATCAATGCAATAAAAGCCCGCATCCTCCAGGGTGTGCAGCACAATGCTTTTGCCGGAACCCGACAAGCCGGAAACAATGATGAGGCGAGCGTTCATAAAATTCAGTGGAACCCTTTGCAAAAAAGGCAGCTGTCAGCAAGTGTAACGACTGGCAGAATGGTTAGGCAAATAATCAGGGATTTTGTTTGCCGGGTTTGTCCATAATCTCACGTTGGCGTGCCTCAAAATCGGCTACTGCATTGATCCCCTGTTGCTGCAGAATGTGTTTACGCACAGCCGCCTCAACCAGTACCGCCAGGTTGCGGCCGGGGGCAATGGGCAGGGTAATGACCGGAATATCCACATCCAGTAACTGAATACTGCTGTGACTGCCCTGCAGTCGCTCGTTTTCAGATATTTCCAGTTCACTTTGCTTGCGCAAACGAATAATCAGGCGCAGATATTTTTGTGGTTTAAGCGCGTTGTCGCCGAACATATCGCGTATGTTCAGCAGCCCCAGGCCGCGTACTTCCATAAAATCACGCAATATGGGCGGGCAACTGCCACTCACAATATCCGGGGCGGTTCGTGCATATTCGGGCGCATCATCGGCGATCAGACGGTGACCCCGGGATAACAGTTCCAGTGCCAGTTCACTTTTACCGACAGCGCTGTCACCGGCCAAGTGTACGCCGACACCCAGTACTTCCATAAAAACTCCGTGCATGGTCTGGCGTGCCGCCAGCATATCGCTAAGATAGTATTGCAGGCTGTCCAGCAGGTCGTGGCCAGGCAGGTCAGAGGTGAGCAGTGGTGTATCGCTTTGTTGTGCGTAGGGGCGCAGCTCGTCAACAGCCATGCAGGCTTCATCAACCAGAATAACGGCACTGGTGCTGCTGTTAAATACTTTTTCTATGGCATCGTCATAGGCGCTGGTTCCTAATGAAGCCAGAAAAGACAGCTCCTGCTGACCGATGATTTGAATGCTGTTGGGATGAATAAAGTTTAATGGTCCGGCAACCGTATGTTGCAGGCCGCTTTTGGTGGGTTGTAACTGACGCTGACCGCCTTTTTGTCCTTCCAGCCAGCGAAATCTAAGTTTTGTTTCCAGCCTGTCAAACAGATCCTGGATGGTGGGGGCGGTCATGAAGGAGCGGCGGCAACCGCTGTGTTACTGCCAAGAATGCTGATAACCGCTTCATTGTCATGCGCCTGGCGCAGTTGCTGACAGATACTTTCCTGTTTAAACAGGCCGGCCAGACTGGCAAGTAAACGCAGGTGTTCATCGGTGGCCTGTTCAGGAACCAGCAACGCAAACAGCATATCAACCGGTTGCCGGTCAATGGCATCAAAATCAATCCCTTCTGCCAGTAGCAAAAAAGCACCAACGGCTTGTTGCAAGCCGCTGATGCGTGCGTGGGGTAAAGCAATACCATGCCCCAGACCGGTGCTGCCCAAACGTTCCCGTTGCAGCAGTTTTTCAAAGATGATTTCACTGCTGACAGCTTGTGTTTCTTCTTCGCTTGCATCAGCCGGTTGGTGCTGAAACAGCAGGCCGCTGAGCATCTCCAGAGCGCGTTTTTTACTGCGCGCTTCGGCCTGCAGGCTGATGGAAGCCGGGATAAGAAGTTGTTCAGGCAACACGGTTGCTGGCGCTAGAGTGGTTCTTCAAGCGGCACAGTGTTAGCGCCATTGCCACGGTGATCCTTCATTTTCTCTTTATGACGGATGACCTGTCGATCCAGTTTGTCTGTCATGGAATCGATGGCGGCGTACATGTCTTCATGTTCGGCATTGGCGAACAGATTAGCACCGTTCAGGTGCATGGTGGCCTCTGCCATTTGGCGTAATTTTTCTACATTTAATACGACATGTACGTTGGTGACGTGGTCGAAGTGTCTTTCCAGCTTTTCGAATTTGGATTCGACATAGCTGCGAAGGGCATCGGTAACATCGACGTGGTGACCGGTTACACTGATCTGCATAAGTGATCTCCTATTGCTGTGTTGGCCTCATACGAGGCGTTTACGTTCGCTCGAAGATGGAATGCCAATGGCTTCCCGATACTTGGCGACGGTTCTCCGTGCCACTTCAATACCTTCTCCGGCAAGAATCTGTGACAGTTTGTTGTCACTTAACGGCTTTTTGGGCGATTCGGCACTGACTAACTTCTTCAGCAGTGCCTGAATAGCGGTAGCCGAACATTCTCCACCGGCGGAGGTGCCAACGTGGCTGGAAAAAAAATACTTGAATTCAAAGGTGCCGCGGGGTGTCAACATATATTTCTGCGTGGTGGCGCGTGAAACCGTGGACTCATGCAGCTCCAGTGCTTCTGCGATATCACGCAGTACCAGCGGCTTCATGGCTTCAGCTCCATAATCAAAAAATCCGCGTTGCAGTTGGACAATTCTTTGCGCGACCCTAAGTAAGGTTTCATGACGATTGTTCAGACTCTTTATAAACCACTTGGCGTCATTCAGGTTGTTTTTCAAGTAGATATTTTGATCACTTTGGTCGGCGCGCTTGATGAGCCGGGCATAAGTGTCGTTAATACGTAATTTTGGCGCAGTTTCCGGGTTCAAATCAACCCGCCATCCCTGTTTGTGTTTGCTGACAATAACATCCGGTGTGACATACTCCGCTACACTTTGGCTTACCGCACTGCCCGGGTAGGGGTTAAGTGAACGTATCAGATTTATGGCCTGATTCAAATTATCCTCACTGAGGCGCATTTTACGCTTGATCTGGGTCAGGTTAACATGGCTTAACAAATCAAAATACTGTTCGCACAATCTTATCGCAATGTCTTTGCCGGCTGTTTCGTCCGCAAGCTGTCTGAGCTGTATCAAAATAGATTCACGAGCATCACGTGCGCATACTCCGGGCGGGTCAAATTGTTGAATGCGGTGAATGACGGCTTCCACTTCATCGGCCTCAATATCACCCAGACCGATGGTATCAATAAGATTTTCATTATTCAGGCGTAGATAACCGCTGTCATCAATGCCATCAATAATCGACACGGCAATGGCCTGATCGCGCTGACTGAGAGGTGTTAGATTGAGTTGCCAGTTAAGGTGCTCATGTAGATTGATTTCAGATGAGCGGTTGGCATACAGGTCAAATTCTTCCTGTTGCGGGGGGGCTGTACTGTTGGGGTAGGGGCTGTCATAGACGTCTTCCCAACTGCTGTCGGTGGCCAATTCCTGCGGGATTTCTTCACTGGAGACTGCTTCAGCGGTGTCGGCTGCCTTTTCGGAGCTGCTGTTTTGCTGTTCAGGCTCAAATGTTTCGGCCTCGCTGTCCAGCAGGGGATTGCTTTCCAGCGCTTCCTGGATTTCGGCCTGTAGGTCCAGCGTTGACAGTTGCAGCAGGCGTATGGCCTGTTGTAGCTGGGGTGTGATGGCAAGCTGTTGTTTGAACCCCAGTTGTATGCTTGGCTTCATCAATGCAGCTATGGCTCCATTGTCCACACAGGCAGGTGCTGTACTACGAATAAATCATGCATCGGGTTCAAGGCTCGCATGGCGATAAATTATCTTCACATGTTTTATTCTAGCTTACTTCAGCAAAGAGTTGGCGTGGATTCTGCTTTGCCCCTGTGAGCGGGTTTACATGCGGAATTCCTGCCCCAGATAGACATTACGCACTTCTTCATTCTGCAGAATCTGTTCCGGTGTGCCGGCGGCCATGACATGGCCTTCGTTGATGATGTAGCCACGGTCACAGATATCCAGTGTTTCACGTACATTGTGATCGGTGATCAATACACCTATACCTTTGTCCCGCAGGGTTGTGATAAGGCCTTTGATGTCACTGACCGAAATGGGATCGATACCGGCAAAGGGTTCGTCCAGCAGTATGAAGCGTGGTTCCAGCGATAAAGCGCGGGCAATTTCCAGGCGTCGGCGTTCACCGCCGGACAGCCCCATGGCATTGGCTTTGCGTAAATGATCAATGCGAAATTCCTGCAGCAGTTTGTCGCAATGTTGCTGTCGTTGCAGGGCGGAAAGACCTTTGCGAGCCTGTAGTACGGCGAGAATGTTGTTTTCAACCGAGAGTTTGCGAAAAATGGAGGGTTCCTGTGCCAGGTAGCCCAGCCCCAGTTGCGCGCGTGCATGCATGGGCAGGGTGGATATGTCGTGTTCATCCAGCGTAACCTTGCCTTCATCGGCGGCAACCAGCCCTACGATCATATAGAAACTGGTGGTTTTTCCTGCTCCATTAGGTCCCAGCAGGCCGACAGCTTCGCCTGCTGAAATATTGATTGACACGTCATCAACCACGCGCCGTCCATGATAGCTTTTGGCCAGATGTGAAGCCTGTAAGATGCTCATGTGTGCTTTATTTCAGGTTTTTTGATTGGATGCGAATTTTGATGCGCTGTTTGCCGCCAGCTTTGGAGCCGCCCTGAATCAGTGATTTTTTGCGGTTATAGCGAATGCGGTCGCTGGCGAAAACGTCACCATCCTGGGTAACTCGTGCTTTATTAATCAGATCCACAATTTCGCTGTCAGCAAAATATTCAATACGTAAAGCCTGACCGCGCACATCAGTTTTCTTGCCGTCCTGACGTTGCTTGAATTTTACCGGCTTGCCGATGGCGACAATTTTATCGGTTTTGTCGTTACTGCGGATAACGGTTACCTTGTCCGCTGTCACGCGAAAGCTGCCCTGGGTGATGATGACGTCCCCGCTAAAGATCTGCGTGCCTTTATTGTCATCCAGCTCCACCCCATCCGCGTCAACTTCAATGGGCTGATCTTTGTCCGAGCTTAAGGCGGCTGCCTGGGTGCTGAGCAGTAATAGCAGAAAAAGACCAACCAGTTTGCTGCCTATGGAATATTGTTGCCAGGCGGTGGATTTAGTTGATCGGAGCATATCTTCCTCGTACATTTTTTAAAAGTTTGAGCCGCATCGGCTTTTTGAACCAGAGCTGAAAACCATTGGAAATCAGCCAGTCTTTATTGCTGCTCAGGCGTACTTTTTCATCACCTTCAGCATAGTCTTTTTTGGGATACAAACGCATATCCCGGGTGACAATTTTCATGCCGCGCGCTGCAGCGGATGCCGCCCGTGTGATTAAAACATCACCTTTCAGTAAAACCAGTTCACCCTGTTTCGACATCCAGCCGGAGGTGGAGCGCACCACCCAGGGTGGACGACCTTCATCATATACTGTTAGTAACGGCGAGGTAAGTTCGGTTGTATCATCATCCATGAACTGTTCAAGTTTGGCTGCGCTCAGCTTGTGGCGTGGCCGGCCTTCTTCATCCAGTGCGGTAATGGCAAAATCCTTAATAAAAAAAGCAGCTTCATGTCCGTCCCGGCGCAGGGGTTGCAAGTCTTCAGACGTGCTTTGCAGTCCCCACCAGCTGACAGCGGCCAGCAGCAATGCAAGCAATAAACGAAAAGCGAGTCTGGCCACGGCTTACTGCATAAGACCGCTCAATACTGCGCCAGCATTTTATCCAGTGTACCCTGAGCCTGCATCAGCATTTCGCATACTTCCCGTCCGGCGCCGCGTCCACCGGCGCTGGGGGTTTGCCAGTGGGAATGTTGCCGCACCAGAGGATGTGCGTCCTGTACCGCAATCGCCAGCCCCACTTTACGCATAACCGGTAAATCCACTACATCATCACCCACATAGGCTATTTGTTCGTGTTGCAGTCCAATGCTGCCTAGTAGTTCGTTGAACACCGCCAGTTTATCGTCGGCCCCCTGGTGCACATGACGAATACCCAGACTTTGCATGCGCATTCCTACCACTTTGGACTCACGACCGGTGATAATGGCAATGTCAACCCCGCTTTCCTGCAGCATTTTCATGCCATGTCCATCGCGCGAGTTAAAAGCCTTGTATTCCTGACCGTCATCACCCAGGAACAGACTGCCATCGGTGAGTACACCGTCCACATCGAAGATGAGCATGCGGATTAATTTGGCTTTATTCAGGATGTTTTGCATAGATGATTCCTTGAAGAGTTAAACCACGCCGGCACGCAGCATGTCGTGCATATTCAGCGCGCCGACCAGAAGCTGATCTTCATCGACAATGATGAGCGCATTAATTTCACGATCCTGCATCACCTTGAGACCTTCGGCGGCAATCAGGTGGGAGGGTACGGTAAAAGGTTCTGCTGTCATGACTTCGCGAATACCGGTCTCGTGAACATCGGTTCCCAGATCCAGTGTGCGGCGTAAATCACCATCGGTAAATACGCCTTTCAGCTGCCGTTTGTCATTCACAATAGTGGTCATGCCGAGGCCTTTTTTACTCATTTCCACCAGGGCTTCGCTGAGTGTGGCCGATTCAAGAACGCTGGGTATTTCATCACCTTTGTGCATGATGTCGTTAATGTGCAGCAGCAGTCTGCGTCCCAGGCTGCCGCCGGGATGAGAGCGGGCAAAATCTTCTTCGGTAAAACCGCGTGCTTCCAGCAGGGCAATGGATAAGGCATCTCCCATTGCCAGGGCGGCCGTAGTACTGGATGTGGGAGCAAGGTTTAACGGACAGGCTTCCTCGGCTACGCTGACGTCAATAAACACATCGGCTTCACAGGCCATGGTGGAATTGACTCCGCCACAAAGCGCGATAAGCGGCACTCCCAGACGTTTGATAAGCGGCATAATAGTGACAATTTCACTGGTTTCACCCGAATTGGACAGTGCCAGAACCACATCGGATGGTGTGATCATTCCCAGGTCACCGTGCTGTGCTTCGCCCGGATGAACAAAAAAAGCCGGGCTGCCGGTGCTGGCCAGAGTGGCTGCAATTTTATCGCCGATATGGCCGGATTTGCCCATGCCGGTAACCACAATGCGCCCTTTGCAATGCAACATATAATTACAGGCGAGTACAAAATTATCATCAATACGGTTTGCCAGCGCACTGACAGCCGCCGCTTCATTTTGAATAACAGCCAGTCCCAGGTCTTTCAGTTTCTGTTTTTCCTGGGGGGCTATATCAGGGGGTTGAGACATTTTCGATTATCCTTTGCCGGGAAGTTGTGCGTGGGTAAACAGCCAGTATTGATAGACGCAAAAAGCCACTACCAGTATAGCGCCTTCAAAGCGATTGATGCGGCCATCTCCTTTCATGCCGAAGCCGAAGATAAACAAGGCCAGTGTCAGACCGATCATAACCGGAATGTCACGTGTGAGCACTTCAGGCTGCAGTCTGCCGGGGGCGATCAGGCCGGGTAATCCCAGTACCCCCAGCAGGTTGAACATGTTGGAGCCAATAACATTACCGATGGCAATGTCGTATTCTTTCTTTAAGGCGCTCACCAGTGAGGCGGCCAGTTCCGGCAGGCTGGTGCCAATGGCGATGATGGTCAGGCCAATGACCAGCTCACTGATATGAAATTCACGTGCAATGTTGGCAGCCCCCCAGACCAGCAGGCGAGAGCTACCCAGTAGCAGCAGCAGACCAAACAGGGTCCAGAACCATGAGCGTGCTTTACTCATTTGCTCGCTGATGGATTCATTAAATTCATCGGCAAGGGGGTCGCTTGTTTCTGAATTTTTTCCAGCACTGGCCAGCCACCATAACATGAGTGGAAAACCGCACAGTAGAATCAGGCCCTCAACACGACCCAGGTAACCGTCAGCCAATATGGCCACGACCAGCAGGTTCAGCCCCATCAGCATGGGATATTCGCGTTTCAGCATGGCAGAGCGAACAGTCAGCGGCACAACAATGGCGGTGAAGCCCAGAATCAATGCGATATTGGTGATGTTGGAGCCAAGCGCATTGCCGATACCGATATCACGCGAACCGGTCGCGGCCGCGATACCGGAAACCAGCATTTCGGGGGCCGAGGTGCCGATGCCGACAATGGTGAGGCCGATAATCATGGGTGAAACACCCAGATGACGAGCCAGGCTGGATGCGCCCGCTACAAAGCGGTCGGCACCCCAGATCAGAATCACGAAACCACCGACAATAGCCAGAATATTCAGTAACATACTTACAAATGTTCCCTAAGACCGGGCCAATACGCAGTCGTATGGGTGTCCGTTTATATTGCGAAAATAGATGATGCTCGCCATGCTGTGTCGAGTGAATAACCACAGGAAGCGGCTATTATGCCCGAAGAAACTGGTGCAATAAACCTGGCTTGTTTGCAACACGGCTGTGTTGACTGGCAGCACCGGGCCTGGAATGCTGATTTTTACCCGCACGATCTGCCGCCGGAATGGCGCCTGGATTACCTGGCCAACGAAGTCCCGCTGCTGGCTGTTTCAAATAGCTACCGCGCTTCTTCTCAACCCGCAGACCTGGCGGAAGCGCTGCAGGATTGCCAGGATGATTTGTCTGTATATTTTCTGCTGAAGGCCGATGACCCGGTCTATTCGCAAGCTCAATGCAGTCAATGGCTGGCAGCGGCCGGCAAACATCTGGCGGGTATTCTGCTGTATGCAGAAAGTCAGGCCGCTGCTGCATGGATAAAACAGGCGGGCGGTAAAGTAAAGATATTACAACACCAGGCAGACTATCAGCAGGTGCAGGCCATTATGAGTGTTTTTCTGTCGCAGTCAGGAGAGCAGGCCTGTGGCCTGCTGACCACTTGTGAACCTCAGGATCTTCGCAGCATCATCGCGCTGATGAAGCAGTTAGCCAGAACGGCTTCCGAGGGCTGTTTATTACTGGCGGGTAACCCGCCGCCGGCCGGTTTGCTTAGAGAATTGCCGCAACTGATTCATCTGGCGGGTTATTAATCGAACAGTGCTTGCTGATCATGCTTGACGTGATTAGGGTTGGCAGCGACAATTGTCGGCCACACTTATTTATAAGATCACGGAATGAGTAACAACAGGGACGATAATATTCTGGTGCGTATTCGCGGACTGCGCTTTGCGCGCGGTGAGCGCATGATCTTTGATGGTATTGATCTGGATATTGAACGCGACAAAGTCACCGCCATTATGGGCCCCAGTGGCACCGGTAAAACGACTTTACTGAAACTCATCGGCGGCCAGTTACGGCCACTGTCAGGCAGCATTGAATTTGATGGAGAAGCCATACACAGCATGAGTTCCTCCCGCTTGTATGCAGTACGCCGGCGCATGGGTATGCTGTTTCAAAGTGGCGCCTTGCTGACCGATATCAGCGTATTCGAGAATGTGGCTTATCCCTTGCGTGAACATACGCGCTTGTCGGAGTCACTGATTCAGAAACTGGTATTGATGAAGCTGGAAGCGGTGGGTTTGCGCGGCGCGCGTGATTTAATGCCCAGCGAGCTATCCGGTGGTATGGCCAGGCGGGTGGCATTGGCGCGTGCCATTGCGCTGGACCCGGACATGATTATGTACGATGAACCCTTTACCGGCCAGGACCCCATCTCAAAAGGCGTACTGGTTCGTTTGATACGCCGTTTAAATGATGCGGCTCACCTCAGTAGTATCATTGTTTCGCATGATGTCCAGGAAACGCTGGAAATTTCGGACATGATCCACATTATCTCGCACGGTCAGGTCGTGGGTAGCGGCACGCCGGAACAGGTCATGGCCAGTGATTCCGAATGGGTCAGACAATTTATTCATGGCGAAGATGATGGCCCGGTGCCGTTTCATTTTCCGGCCGCAGATTTACAGACTGACCTGATTGAGGGAAGCGCTTCATGTTGAACAGTCTGGCAGCTTTGGGGCGCAGAGGTCTGAATATGATTCAGAGCCTGGGGCGCGCCTCCTTGCTGTTGTTGAATATTCTGCGTGGACAGGCCTGTCTGTTATCACGACCTTCTCTGGTGGTACGTCAGTTGTATTCGGTGGGTGTACTGTCTTTTCTGATTATTGTTATTTCCGGCCTGTTCGTAGGTATGGTGCTGGGCTTGCAGGGTTATTATATTCTGTCGCGTTTCAATGCCGAAGAAACCCTCGGAGTCATGGTGGCGGCTTCCCTGGTGCGTGAACTGGGGCCGGTGGTAACTGCTCTGTTGTTTGCTGGCCGGGCCGGTTCTGCGTTAACCGCTGAAATCGGCCTGATGAAGGCCACTGAACAGTTATCCGGTCTGGAAATGATGGCGGTTAATCCTGTTAAACGGGTACTGGCACCGCGTTTTCTGGCCGGTTTTTTGTCCATGCCGATGCTGGCGGCCCTGTTCAGCGCGGTGGGGGTGTTTGGCGGTTCACTGGTAGGTGTTGGCCTGCTGGGTGTTGATGATGGCGCTTTCTGGGCACAGATGCAGGCCAATATTGACTGGAACAAAGATGTTATGAACGGGGTGATCAAAAGCCTGGTATTTGGTGCAGTGGTTACCTGGATTGCCTTGTTTGAGGGTTACGATGCCATACCGACATCGGAAGGTGTCAGCCGGGCAACAACGCGTACCGTGGTCTATTCAGCCTTTGCGGTATTGGAGCTGGATTTTGTGTTAACCGCTTTAATGTTTGGAGAAACTTGAGTATGCACAACAGAGGAATTGAATTGGCGGTTGGCACATTCATGGCTATAGGCCTGGTGGCATTGTTTTTTCTGGCTATGAAGGTGGGCAATCTAAGTGGTTTTTCATCGGCCGATAATTACAGTCTGAGTGCCCGCTTTGAAAATATTGGAGGCTTGAAGGTGCGCTCTCCGGTCAAGATGGCGGGTGTACGCATTGGTGAAGTCACTGATATCGGTTTTGACCGGCAAACTTTTGAAGCCGTGGTAACGCTGGATATACAACCGCAGTTTGATACCTTGCCAGCCGATACCATCGCCAGTATTTATACCTCGGGTCTGCTGGGAGAGCAGTATATTGGCCTGGATGCGGGCGGAGATGAAGAGGTTCTGCATGATGGCGATCAACTGGAACTGACGCAGTCAGCGATCGTGCTGGAACAACTGATCGGCCAGTTTTTGTTCAGCAAGGCAGATGAAGGAGTAAAGGATGAAGGCGGCTTTTGAACAAAACGGTAGTGATACATGAGTAACAAGACCTGGGGGGTTCAGCAGCAGGCTGAGATTTTCAAAATTTCCGGAGTAGTGGATTTTTCCACAGTACCGGATATTGAAAAAGCCGTGCGCGGCAAACTGCAGGGCCACTCTGATATAACGATTGATTTTGCTGATGTTTCGCGTGCCAACAGTGCTGCATTAGGGCTGATTCTTGAATGGCGTCAAACCCGTGCGCAAGGCACGCAATTGCATTTTGTCCATTTGCCCGGGACACTGCTGGATATTGCGCGTTTGTGTAATATTGAATCATTGATTCGAGAGTGTGACTGTTCCGGGAGCCATTAAATACACCAGTAACAGCTCAGCGCCTGGCTAAGCCGATACTCGATAGTTTTTTGTTTTTCTAATATCATCATCCGAATTCTCTTACATTTAAGGATGCTGCCGCAGTAGACACTGCAGTGACAGGGCTTGTGGCAGCAGGCATTTTTCATGGATAAACTGATCGTGGCTCAAAGCGGGCCCCTGAATGGCGAGGTACGCATCTCCGGTGCGAAGAACGCGGCTTTACCGATATTGGCGGCTACTTTGCTGGCAGACGGGCGTTCCTATATCAGCAATGTACCGCATCTGCATGACACTACGACTAGCATAGAACTGCTGGGTGAAATGGGGGTCAGCCTGTCTGTTGATGAGCGCATGGCGGTTGAAGTCGATACTTCGAGCATCAGCAGTTTTGTGGCGCCTTATGAACTGGTAAAAACCATGCGCGCCTCCATCCTGGTTCTGGGGCCGTTGCTGGCACGTTTTGGTGAAGCCGAAGTTTCCTTGCCCGGTGGCTGCGCTATCGGCAGTCGTCCGGTCAATCTGCATATCGACGGCCTGCGCGCCATGGGTGCTGATATCCGTGTGGAGAATGGTTATATCCACGCAACAGCCAGGCGTTTGCGCGGTGCTCGTATCGTAATGGATATCGTCACGGTCACGGGTACTGAAAACCTGATGATGGCGGCCGCTCTGGCCGATGGTGAAACCATTCTGGAAAATGCGGCGCGTGAGCCGGAAATCGTTGATCTGGCTGATTTCATCAATGCCATGGGTGGTAAAGTAACGGGAGCCGGCAGTGATACCATTCGTATCAGCGGTGTTGAGCGACTGCAGGGTACCCGTTTTGAGGTTTTGCCGGATCGTATAGAAACCGGCACCTATCTGGTGGCGGCTGCGATTACCGGTGGGCGTGTCAGGACTTTGGATACACGCCCGCATTTACTGGATGCAGTGCTGGCCAAGCTGCGTGATGCCGGTGCCGATATCCACTATGGTGAAGACTGGATAGAACTGGACATGCACGGCAAGCGACCCCGTTGTGTGGATATTCACACGGCTCCGCATCCGGCTTTTCCCACCGATATGCAGGCGCAGTTTTGTGCCCTCAATACGGTGGGTGAAGGCGTGGGTACCGTGACGGAAACAATCTTCGAGAATCGTTTCATGCATGTACAGGAACTGAAACGCATGGGGGCGAATATCAAGCTGGAAGGCAACACGGCCATTATTGCCGGTTGCCAACAATTAAATGCTGCTCCGGTAATGGCAACAGACTTACGCGCTTCGGCCTGTCTGGTGCTGGCCGGACTGGCAGCCGAGGGTGAAACCATGATTGAACGTATTTATCATATCGATCGCGGTTATGAGCGCATTGAAGAAAAGCTGGCCGGGCTGGGTGCTGTAATTCGCCGGATAGCGGGGTAAAAAAGTGTCAAAACAAGCCAATAAAATCCGCATCGCACTGTCCAAAGGGCGTATTTTCAAAGAAACACTGCCGTTGCTGGCAGCCGTGGGTATTGAGCCGGATGATGATCCGGAAACCAGCCGCAAGCTGATACTGGGGACCAATCAGCCGGATGTGGATCTGGTCGTCATCCGCGCCACCGATGTGCCGACCTATGTGGGCCATGGCGCGGCCGATGTGGGGGTTGCCGGTAAAGATGTTTTGCTGGAACACGGCTCGGAAGGGCTATATGAGCCACTGGATTTGCGTATCGCACAGTGCCGCATGATGGTGGCCGGTTTTCCCAATGCCAGCATGGAAGGCCAGCGCCTGCGTATCGCAACCAAATACATCAATAGCGCGCGCAGGCATTTTGCCGCACAGGGCAAGCAGGTTGAAATTATCAAGCTGTACGGTTCTATGGAACTGGCACCCATTGTTGGCCTGTCCGACCTGATTGTTGATCTGGTGGAAAGCGGCAATACGCTGAAAGCCAATGGACTGGAACCCATCGAGCACATCATGGACATCAGTTCGCGTCTGATCGTTAACAAGGCTGCATGGAAAATGAAACATGCGCGCATCAAAGCTCTGCTTGAAGGTGTGCGTGCTGCGGTAGAATCAAAAAATAACGAGTGAGTATCTTTAATATGCTGAGCATCCAACAACTCAACAGCCAGGCAGCCAATTTTGAGGCTGAACTGGAGCGTCTGCTGGCCTGGGAATCGGTCTCTGATACCGGTGTGCAGCAAACGGTAACCGATATTATTCAGCGTATTCGCACACAAGGCGATGCCGCTTTAATGGATTTGACCGCGCGACTGGATGGCTGGCAGCCTGCTGATAGCAGCGCACTGGAAATTAGCAAACAACGCCTGCAACAGGCCAGCCAGCGCATTCCTGCGCAACAGCTGG
>JAHXHF010000374.1 GCA_025656895.1 gamma proteobacterium symbiont of Bathyaustriella thionipta | reverse complement strand
TATTGGCGCACATTGCTGAAGCGGATACGCTAGAAGAGGTCGAGGCATTGCTTCCCTGGAACATGAAGGAAGTATTATTCTGAAATGGGGTAAATGGGGCTGATTCTTTGGCGCTTACGTTGAAGCAGCTTCGCCGCCAGGGCCGCTGTACGGCTACTGGGGCAAAAGAGCAGAAACAGCGGGAGCGTGAGCAAAAGCAGGAACAGGATCGCCTGGAGGGGGAAAACGGTTTACCGTGGAGGATTTGGTCGAAACTAATACATTTTGAATACAGAGTGAGTCATATTTCCCGATTGAATCATCTGCCAGGGATGTTCAGCATTTGCCACAGTTAATCTGAGATCAATGCAGTCAAACCAGGGGCTGCCTGGTTCCCACTTATAGGTGAAAGTCTTCCCACGCGTCATCGCTTGCGTCGGCGGAACAAGAAACGTCTCCAAGAAACGGCAAACTGAATCAAATCGGAAATTTGGGAGCGGCCTTTCCCTTCAATCCATCTTTGACAAGACGAGCCAGAAAATCTGTGAAGGGAACGATGTTGTGATTTACGCTGGCTTGTTCCAATGCATCCATGTAGGCATCCCGCCGTTGCAAGGGAACAACGGTCCAGGGATAGCCTCCGCTGGCCAACATCACGTTCATTAGAAACCGCCCCATGCGGCCGTTGCCGTCCATGTAGGGATGGATGTACACGAAGATAAAATGCCCGAGCACGACACGAACGGACGGATCTGTTTCGTCACGCAGCAGGTCGAAAAAAGCAGGCATGGCATCTCGCACAGCCTCACAACCGGGCGGCACATGCATTGACCGGCGAATAGAAACGGGCCCGTTGCGGTAACCGGCGAGATCAGCGGCACGCAGCAATCCTGCCGTTACGCCCGGAGCGAACATTTCCCGATACCAGATGCGGTGATCGTCATCAACGACGGTGCCCGGAATGTTACCTTGCAAGACTTTACCAACGCTTTCCCGCACGACTTGATAGGCTTGCCAATAGCCGCGGGCGGCAAGCGCATTACGATGTTCCCTGTCATTCTCGTCTTCGTCCGGATTCCAGTTGCCACTGCGTACGCGCTCGATCAGTTCAGGGCTGACACGATAGCCTTCAATGGACAAGGAATGATAGGCGTCTGACACGTAAACATCTCCGACGTGTTTGAGATAGGCCTTGATGTCCTTGGGCTGGCCGGGTGCTTTGGGAAAGCGCTTAATGACCAGTTCCCGCATTTCCTGCCACATCAGGCGAATGCGATTGACGTAGGGGGACCGTTCCCTCGCCGGCAGGATCACCGGAATTTGTGTCTCGAAGGGATCATTCTCGCGCACGTCGTATCCGGCTGTGCGCATGGTGTTGATGATGTCGTCAGCGATCCGCTCACGGCCAATATTGCGGAACGCGCCTGCAAGCCGCCCGGCGATGGTGCTGTGCCCGCCTTCCAGCAACCGGTCCAGCACTTCGGAGGCATCGCGCACCATCGACAGGGAGGCGCGCATATCGGTGGGGTTTTGCTGAAAATAGCCCGGCGCGCATGCTATCAGCGCAGCTGGGAGCGAAAACAAACGCAGGCCGTTTTTTTTCACGATATCCTTGCTGTCTGGCAATGCGGCCCGGATATCCAACAGCGATGTGTTATGTGGCAAGGCCGTGATGTTATTGCGCGCCTTGATGGCTCGGGCCAGTAACTGGCGCGGGACGGTCCAGTTCTCGGCATGGATTGACAGGGATTGTTCCGGCGACAGGCACCAGTCATTACCCTTGAGGTGCTGGAGATAGGCAGCGCAGAATGGCCAGAAAGCGGCATACCAGGCGGTGCTTTCTCCAGCTGTTTCGTCCGGGCGAGTGGGGACATACCAGCCTTTGATTACCTCTTGCAGAAAGCCATTCCTAATGAGACGCTCCCGATGGGTCCGCGACAGGTCGGCAGAGCGTATGGCGACTGTGCCGCGTGCTTGGAGCTCGTGGAGCGCCTCCAGAGATTCGGCCAGTTTTTCAGAGGGTTTTGCCATGGTCTTTGGTAATGGTATTCGCTAATTATGCTGTGATATTATTCGCTTATCACGTTGTATCATGATTCGCCTATTGTGTCGAGGAGATATTCGCCTGCTGAGTCGTCGACCGGAGAAGGGAAGAGGTTGGGCCTCGTAAGGGCTTAAAAAACAGTAACTTGTAGTGTAGCTTTTATAAGAACAATTCGTAATAATCGTTAAGAAACAATGACGTAACACCTGTGCATCATAGGCGTATGCGTGTTGCGGTCTTTTTTACTCAAGGTGGCGGTCGTGACAGGGGCCGTGTCAGTCGAAGCAATAATATTTTTCTATGGGTTGCAGGATATTCCAGGTGCAGGAAAGACCGGCCGGGAAGGTGATCAGATCACCGCGTTTGAAGGTGACCGGTTCACCGCCATCGGGAGTAACCACAACTTTGCCTTTGATGATGTAACAACGTTCATCCTTGTCATACACCCAGGGGAATTCAGACACTTCTTTTTTCCATACCGGCCAGTCATAAACACCTAACACATCCAGTTTGGCGGGTGAGGGTCTTGATTCACAATAAATATCAGATGAATTCATGGTTGTTCAACTGCGGGTGGCGCGGGTTCGGCGGTTTCACGGCTAATAGTTGGCAGAAAAGAATGACGTATCTGTTTTACCTTCTCACTTTTGCATAATTCCCGACCGGCAGGGGAATTGGCACACAGCAGTCCCATGTACACGCGTGATTTGCCGTCACCGGCAGAGGCTTCGTGATCAGAAGCAACCCGCATAATGGCAATACTGATATCCGTTGGAGCCACGGCAGCTGCGGTTATGATGAAATCTTTACCCTGTATTTGAATGCGGCGGGTAGCATGTTGGCGCAGGAAAGTTTTAGCCAGTTTCCAGGCGGCAGCGCAATCGTCTTTATCCTTACATTCGTATATGGCATCGGTGGAGACAGATAGCTTGGTTTTTATGGCATTCTCATCTTCGGGTTCTACTTTTACACCTTTGGTTTTGGCGTATTGATACAACTCATCGGTATAACTTGTCCAGGTAGCCTGCTTTTCATTTTCCATTTTTATCATGTCGATGACAGAGCGCGAGATTTTTTTCCTCAGCCGGTCAATATCGTGCAGCAGACTGAGCGCTATCGGTTTTTTGTTACGCTCGGATTCTTCCGCTTTCATCTGTAATTTTTCAAGCTGTGCCTGTTTTTTAAGAATGTAATCCTTTTTGGCGTTTCTTAAATCATTGATGTAGGTAATCTTGCCGTTACGGGTCAGTTTAATGGCATCAATGTTGGGGTATTTATCCAGCAGTGCCTGTCTTTTTTCACGTTCTTTACGTTGCTGCTCGGCGGCTTCACGTCTTTTGCGGGCTGCATCCTGTTTGGCCTGTTGCTGTTTCAGTTCTTCAGCCGGTCGTACCCGCTGAATGACCCGGCCTTTGTCATTCAGGACGTCGTAACCCCGTATGCTGGCCTCGGGAGGGATGGTGCTTTCCATATGCAGCTTGCCGTTTTCATCTTTCCAGCGATACAGCGTGGCTTCAACAGTGCTGCTGAGCGTGAACAAAAAAAGCATTGCAAGCAGAATGCGCGGAGATGGCTTAAGCATTGGGAATTTCCTTATTTCAATCCTGAGCCTTATTATATCCTATATTCGCTTGAGCAAAGTCAAGAGTAGCGCTATTTATTCTCAATGTACTTTGCATGGATTAAGAAATTCCCTCAAGTCTGCGCGGCCGTTGTAAGCGCTATAGCAAAGGATAAACAGATGTCTGACGATTCATCAGCAACACTGGCAAATGCCGCCCGGCGCGTTGCTCAACGCCTGCTTGCGCAAAACAGGAAACTGGCGGTTGCCGAATCCTGTACCGGCGGCTGGCTGAGCAAGGTGTTAACCGATATTGCCGGCAGCAGCGAATGGTTCGATCGCGGCTTTGTGACCTACAGCAATGATGCCAAGATGGATATGCTGGGAGTGAATGACCGGATTATAGAAACCGAGGGCGCGGTCAGCCGTCTGGTTGTTGAAGAGATGGCTATTGGCGCTCTGTTCAACAGTAATGCTCAGGTTTCTCTGGCTATTAGCGGTATTGCCGGCCCGGGTGGAGGCACAGCCGACAAGCCTGTTGGTACGGTCTGGTTTGCCTGGGGCTTGCATAATGAAGTGCCGTTAACGCGGCTGCAGCATTTCCCCGGTGAGCGGAATACGGTACGTTCTGCGGCCGTATTATTTGCCTTGCAACAGTTGGAGTTGTTGCTTGACTGAGTCTTCTTCCGCTAGCCTGTTTCTGGCGCTTAAACCACCAGCGGATGTGCGGTCAAAAATATTGGCAGTTGCGCATCAATATGCGGTGGATGGCCGGCTGCATCAGCCGCAGGATTTGCACCTGACGCTGGTTTTTTTAGGCATGAGCGATACACAAACAGTCACCTGCTATAAGAAAACAATTGGAAAACTTTCGGCAATGTGTTTTACTTTGAATCTGGATGTTATGGATTTTTGGAGCAAGCCGGCTATTCAGTGGTGCGGGCCTTCCAAACCGCCGGATGCCTTGCAACAATTACATCATGGATTAAACCGAAGGCTGGTGAAATGCGGCTTTCAACCCGAAAGCAGGGCTTATCGACCGCATGTTACCTTGCGGCGCAAGGTGCGCTCATTTCAGTCGGTTCGCTTGCAACAGCCAATTGAATGGCGGGTTGAGCATTTTCATCTGTTTGCTACATCCCGCGCTGCTGGCAGTCGCTATCATTTGCTGGAAAGCTGGCAGCTGTCAGCATAAGCGGACACAAAAATCAGGTTCTGTGGATTCACGGGCTCATGATATGAGCCAGTGCTTGTGTGATAATCACTGACAGGCCATTTTTAAAAATTTAATTGCAGAGGGTATTATGGACGACAATCGCAAAAAAGCACTGAGCGTGGCACTGAGCCAGATTGAAAAGCAATTTGGCAAAGGTTCTGTTATGCGCATGGGAGATGCGGCGGCTATTCGTGATATAGAGTCTATTTCCACCGGTTCGCTGGGGCTGGACATCGCACTGGGAATCGGTGGCATTCCCAAGGGGCGCATCATTGAAATTTATGGCCCTGAATCATCCGGGAAAACCACCCTCAGCCTGCATGTGGTGGCATCCGCCCAGCGAGAAGGCGGCACCGCTGCTTTTGTAGATGCCGAGCACGCACTTGACCCGGTGTATGCCGGCAAGCTGGGCGTCAATGTTGATGAACTGCTGGTTTCACAGCCGGATACCGGCGAACAGGCACTGGAAATAACCGATATGCTGGTACGTTCCGGTGCGGTTGATATTGTGGTTGTCGATTCGGTAGCCGCATTGACACCGAAAGCCGAGATTGAAGGTGAGATGGGTGATCATCATGTGGGACTGCAGGCCCGGCTTATGTCACAGGCCCTGCGTAAATTAACCGGTAATATCAGTCGTACCAACTGCACGGTCATTTTTATTAACCAGATTCGCATGAAGATTGGTGTCATGTTCGGCAATCCTGAAACCACCACCGGTGGCAATGCACTCAAATTCTATTCCTCGGTGCGTATGGATATCCGTCGTATCGGTGCGATTAAAAAAGGCGATGAAGTCGTGGGGAATGATACCCGCGTAAAAGTGGTCAAAAACAAAGTGGCTCCTCCTTTCAAACAAGTCACTTTTGAAATTCTTTATGGCGAAGGGATTTCGCGCGAAGGCGAAATTATTGATATGGGTGTTAAAGAAGGTCTCATTGATAAAGCCGGCGCCTGGTACAGCTATAACGGTGATCGTATTGGACAGGGTAAGGAAAAAGTACGCCTTTTCCTGAGAGAGCAGCCACAAATTGCAGCCGATATTGAAGCCCAGTTGCGTGCCAAAGCTTTTCCCGAGCCGGAAGATGAGACGGATAGCAAGGCTGCAAGCCTGGAGGCCTGAAGATTTGCCGCAGGCATGGCTGAAACTTGAATAGTTTTTTCCGCTTTTCTGTACCAGTAGTTTGCTTGTCAGTACCGGCACGGGTACTGGCAGGCATGCTGTGGCTGCTGCTTTTTTCAAGCTCCGGTGTTTTCGCCTATCAGCCTTTTTTTGATAATGATCCGTCCAGCCGCTATGCACCGCAAGACCCGCCCCTGACTGACTTTGATCTGGATGTTCTGTTACTTTGCGCTGGTTGGGGTGACGAGGTTAAAGCCACTGATTTTGAACAGATGTTGCTGGCCCCCTCCAATAGCCTTGTATTGGCGCGTATTCGCCAGGCATTGGCTAGCCGCATTTATACCCGCTCAGAATCAGATCGGCAGTTTGTAAGGGAATTACGCCGGCTGTGGTTTGAGCAAAAAGGCTTCAAGCATGTTTTTTGTGGTGAGCCGTCTATCGACCGACTGGGCGGTTTGCACTATGCGGCACGTTACTGGCAGGCTCAGGATGAGGGCTGGGCAGGTTATCGGCCCTTAAAAGCCGATTATAAAAAACGCCCGCAGCCGGCTTGCCGGAAATTTTTTCTCAGGCAACAGATTAAACCGCCTGTTTACAGTATTAGTATGGAATACCGCCGGCCACAGCAAGCGGCTTCCGGCATTAAATGTCTGGGTGGCTATAATCGTGAGATGAGTGCCGAAGATATTTTGATTGCCGCAACGGCGGCTTTCAAGCAAGCCTACCGTCGTCTCAGGCAGAAGCGGGGCAGTAACACGCAAGCCTGCCTGTATGCGGTGAACCTGGCGGGTAAATCAAAACATTACAGTACCCTGGTCATTAAGCGTGACGCACTCAGAACTTTTTACCCGCTGGCTGATAAAAAACCCTATTGCGCCAGCAACAAACGGGACTTCAGTGCCTGTCTTTGTTCGCATCTATAGATGGCTTGATATGGAAGAACAGTAACCCAGATCAATAAAAAGCTAATTATTTAATTGATTACGCAAATTTTACTGACTTAAAATTCACTATTTTAGTATATTATTAAAATTGAATGTATTTGGGGAGACCTGGAATGAATAGTTTAGTGAAGAAAGCCTTGCAGCTTATGGTGGTTTTGGGCGTAATCAGTAGCATGAATGCATTTGCGGCTGAGGAAGAGTTCCCCGGGCGTAAATTATTTGAATCGGTCAATGTACTGGAGCTGGATGAATTTCATCAGAATCTGGATAAGTACACCGTAGTTGATGCAAGAACAAAATATGAATATAAGGTGCTGCATATCGAAGGCGCTTTGCATGTCGATCTGGGTGACAGGCAGTGTGTTGAAAAGATCCGCGCCCTGCATGATGAAACCGGCAAACCTCTGGTGTTTTATTGCAATGGACACACCTGCTACAAGTCCTACAAAATTGCAGCCAAGGCTTATGATGGCGGTATCCAGGATGTTTCAGTTTATGACGCGGGTGTTCTCAATTGGTTAAAAGCTTATCCAGAGCAATCCACTCTGTTAGGAGAAACGCCGGCCGATACCCGTAAGTTGATCAGCGAGGAAGATTTCAGGTCTCATTTGCTGTCAGCCAAAGAATTTGCCTCCATGGTGCATGCCGGTGGTCATAAAACACTGGATATTCGCGGGCTTCTACAGCGTCGCTCAGGCGGGCTTTTTATTGTTGAAACCAATATACCGCTGGATGATGAGCAGGCTATGAATAGCTATCTGGACAGGATTAAATCTGAAAATCAGTCCCTGCTGATTTATGACATGGCCGGAAAACAGATCCGCTGGTTTCAGTATGAACTGAAAAAACGTGGTATCAGGGATTATCATTTTCTTGAAGGTGGTGTCAGAGGTTTTATTCAATCGACCCGCAAGAAAAAATAACTTTATATCGAGGCATGCATGACCTATGAGCCATGATTCAGCTCATCAGGATCATGCTGGTATCCGTAACCGTGCTATTCGCTTACTGGCTATCAGGGAGCACAGCCAGTATGAATTGCAGCAGAAATTACTGCGCCGGGGCTTTGAAGAGGCCGCGATCAATACTGAGCTGCAGAAGCTGAAACAGCAGGATTTATTGAATGAAAACCGCTTTGCCGAGCAATATGTGCATTATCGGCGGGGGCGCGGCTACGGCCCTTTGCGAATTACAATGGAGCTGCAGCAAAAGCGCGTGCCTGAAGACCTGATAGCGTGCTTTGTGGATGAGCATGATGATAGCTGGCAGCAGGATATGCTGCGAGTGTACCGGAAAAAATTTGCCAATCGTCCGGCTGCTGATTATAAGGAACGGATGCGCCGTGCGCGTTTTCTGCAATATCGGGGCTTTTCGGCAGAAGCAATTCGTCAGTTACTGGACAACAATTAAGTGACAAAGCTGTGTAATCTGCATACTATTAGCGGTCATTTATTTAAGTAGTATTAGCCAGCTAAAATGAAAACCAGTGCCGAACTTCGACAAGCCTTTTTAGACTTCTTTGCCCAGCGGCAACACCAGATTGTTGCCAGCAGCTCGCTGGTGCCGCATAACGACCCCACATTGCTGTTCACCAATGCCGGTATGGTGCAGTTTAAAGATGTTTTTCTGGGACAGGAAAAGCGTGATTACCAGCGAGCCGTCAGTTCGCAACGCTGTGTGCGTGCCGGGGGCAAACATAATGACCTGGAAAATGTCGGTTATACCGCACGTCATCATACGTTCTTTGAAATGCTCGGCAATTTCAGCTTTGGAGATTACTTCAAGCATGAAGCCATTGCTTTTGCCTGGGGCTTTTTAACCGAAGAACTGGGACTGCCGGCAGAGCGTCTGTGGATTACGGTGTATGAGGAGGATGATGAGGCCGCCGATATCTGGCTGAATGAAATCGGTGTCAGTGCCGAACGTTTCGGGCGCATTGGCGCCAAAGACAACTTCTGGTCTATGGGTGAAACCGGCCCATGCGGTCCCTGCTCGGAAATTTTTTATGATCATGGCGCGCAGATAGCCGGAGGCCCCCCCGGATCAGCCGATGAAGACGGTGATCGCTATATCGAAATCTGGAATCTGGTTTTCATGCAGTACAACCGTGATGCGCAGGGTAATCTCACGCCACTGCCCAAACCATCTGTAGATACCGGCATGGGGCTGGAGCGTCTGGCCGCCATTATGCAGGGTGTACATTCCAATTATGAAATTGACCTGTTTCAGGCCCTGATTGCTTCGGCGGCCCAGCTGACCGCCTGCAAGGATCTGGAAAACAAATCATTGCGCGTAATTGCAGACCATATACGTTCCTGTGCTTTTTTAATTGTTGATGGCGTGCTGCCTTCCAACGAAGGTCGTGGCTATGTGCTGCGACGCATTATTCGCAGAGCCGCCCGTCATGGTCATCAACTGGGCGTGAATGAGCCGTTTTTCTACCGGCTGGTTGAAGAACTGGATGCGCAAATGGGCGAAGCTTATCCTGAATTAAGAAGCCAGCGCAGCCAGGTGGCGGATATTCTGAAAGCGGAAGAACGGCGCTTTGCTGAAACCCTGGAACAGGGCATGAAAATTCTGCAGCAGGCGATACAGGATATGTCGGCTGATGTGATAGACGGTGAAGTGGTTTTCCGCCTGTACGACACCTACGGTTTTCCGGTTGATTTAACCGCTGATATAGCGCGTGAGAAATCTCTGCAACTGGATATGCCCGGTTTTGAGGCCGCCATGCAACAACAGCGTGAGCGCGCGCGGGCTGCGTCAAAGTTTTCAGCCGGTGAAAATACCCACATTGAACTGGAAGGGATTACGGAATTCAGCGGTTATGATAAAGAAGAGGATCAGGCGAAAATCCTGGCAATTTATTGTGACGGGCAGCCGGTTGATAGCTTGCATGAAGGCGATAAAGGTCTGCTTATTCTGGATAAAACCCCTTTTTATGCAGAATCGGGTGGTCAGGTAGGCGATACGGGTGAACTGAAATCAGCCTGTGGTCATTTTCAGGTTCAGGCAACCCTCAAGCAGGCGGGGCGTTTGTTTATTCACAGTGGCCGGCAGACTCAGGGCACATTGCGTGTGGGTGAAGACGTTACGGCGAGCATCAATGCGGCTGAACGCCAGCGCATACGATTGAACCATTCGGCCACCCATTTAATGCACGCGGCTCTACGCAAGATTCTGGGTGAGCATGTCAGTCAGAAAGGCTCGCTGGTGAATGCCGAACACCTGCGTTTTGACTTCTCGCATTTCGAGCCACTGAGCAACGCGCAGTTGCGTCAGGTTGAGCGTCTGGTGAATGAGCAAATTCGTCTTAATCATGATGTGGAAACCCGCCTGATGACCCTGGATGATGCCCGCAACAGCGGTGCTATGGCACTGTTTGATGAAAAATATGATGAGCAGGTGCGGGTGCTGCGTATGGGGGATTTTTCAGTAGAGTTGTGCGGTGGTACACATGCGCGCTCACTGGGAGATATCGGCCTGTTCAAGATCGTTTCTGAAACCGGTGTGGCCGCAGGCGTACGGCGTATCGAGGCGCTCACCGGAGAGGCCGCATTGCAGTGGGTGGAAACTGAGGAAGATCGCTTAAGTAATATAGCCACGCATCTGAAAAGCAACCGTGAAGAGGTACCGGAAAAATTACTGCAATTACTACAGCGCCATCGCAAACTGGAAAAAGAATTGCAGCAGATCAAAGCCAAACTGGCGTCATCTGCAGGCAGTGATCTGGCCAGCCAGGCGATCGAAATTGATGGCTTGAAAATACTCAGTGCCTCCCTGGAAGGCGCCGACGCCAAAACCTTGCGCGAAACCATGGATCAACTTAAGAACAAGTTGCATTCCGCCGTTATTGTTCTGGCCAGTACGCAGGGCGATAAAGTCAGTCTGGTTGCGGGTGTAACCCCGGATGCCACGGATAAAATCAAGGCAGGTGAACTGATTAAGTCAGTTGCCGAACAGGTGGGCGGTAAAGGTGGTGGTCGTGCCGATATGGCGCAGGCCGGAGGCAGCAACCCGGCGGCATTGCCTGAAGCACTGCAATCGGTCGAACCCTGGGTGCGCGAACGCCTGTAAGCCGGCTTCCGCTGAAGCAGGATGATGTTTTTTTTCTTTTGTCAGAACAGTTAATTACCTAATTTCATGGCTATTATTGTACAAAAATACGGTGGAACCTCAGTGGGTTCTGTCGAGCGTATTCAAAATGTTGCCAGGCGGGTAGCCGCCGAGCAGCGCAAGGGCAATCAGGTTGTGGTGGTGGTTTCGGCCATGTCCAGTGAAACCAATCGGCTGCTGGCGCTGGCCGCCGAACTGAGTGAAACCCCTGAACCGCGCGAGATGGATGTGCTGCTGTCGACCGGGGAGCAGGTTACTATTGCCCTGTTGACCATCGCTTTGCACAGTGAAGGTTGCGCAGCGCGCTCCTTCACCGGTGGTCAGGTTCATATTCGTACCGACAGTGTCCACAGCAAGGCGCGCATTCAGGATATTGATGCGCTCAGAGTGCAGGCAGACCTGGATGCCGGTCGTATCGTGGTGGTTGCCGGTTTTCAGGGTATTGATGAGCAGGGCAACATCACCACCCTGGGACGTGGGGGCTCGGACACCACCGCCGTGGCTATGGCGGCTGCGCTGAAGGCGGATGAATGCCAGATTTTTACCGACGTCGATGGTGTTTATACAACCGATCCACGGGTTGAACCCAAGGCCAGACGTCTGCAAAAAATCACCTTTGAGGAAATGCTGGAGATGGCCAGCCTGGGCTCCAAGGTATTACAGATTCGTGCGGTGGAATTTGCAGGAAAATACAACGTACCCTTGCGTGTCCTGTCCAGTTTTGAAGAAGGCGGCCCCGGTACACTGATCAGTTTAGAGGACGAAGAAATGGAACAGGCAAAGATATCCGGCATCGCCTTCAATCGGGATGAAGCCAAGTTGACCATACTGGGCGTACCCGATCATCCGGGTGTGGCGCATCAGATACTCGGCCCCATAGCCGCGGTTAATATTGAAGTGGATATGATCGTGCAGAATATCAGTGAGGATGACACCACCAATTTCACTTTTACCATGCATCGCAATGACTATAAAAAAGCCCGGCAGGTACTGGAGCAAATAGCTCAGCAACTGGGTGCGCGCGAAGTCATCGGTGATCAGCAGATTGTAAAAATTTCCCTGGTAGGCGTGGGCATGCGTTCCCATGCCGGTATTGCCAGCAGCATGTTCGAAGCACTGGCAAAAGAAGGCATCAATATCCGTATGATTTCCACCTCGGAAATAAAAGTATCGGTTGTGGTTGATGAAAAATACCTGGAACTGGGGGTGCGTACCCTGCATGAAGCCTTCGGGCTGGCAGAAGCCTGAGCCGCTGTTAAACAATTATCTGTATTGAATATTTGAAATATCGGGCGTGGCTGCTACAATCCCCCTCCTGTTGTTGTTTGTGGCATAGAAAAGCGGGATTTTCTGGAGTCAGGAGTACTTCATAAAGGCAGTCAGGTAAAACGGCAAGGAGAAATGCTATGTTGATTCTTACCCGCAGAGTCGGTGAAACACTCATTATCGGAGATGATGTCAGCGTGACCGTACTGGGAGTAAAAGGCAACCAGGTACGTATCGGCATCAATGCCCCGCGTGATGTCAGTGTACATCGGGAAGAAATCTACGAACGTATCCAACAGGAACAGAACGACAACGACGAGTAAACGATAAACTGGAGAGATGGCCGAGCGGCTGAAGGCGCTCCCCTGCTAAGGGAGTATGGGGTTTATAGCTCCATCGAGGGTTCGAATCCCTCTCTCTCCGCCAGAGTAGTAATCTAACCCGCTGATTTAAGCGGGTTTTTTGTTTTCAGGTCATTAAAAAACCACAATCCTGTCCACAACGCAGCTCGATCACCGCGCCATGTGTGGTGGTCCGGTTATTCCTGCCCCGGCGGCTTTGTTGCATGGCATTAACCGCAGGCAGATTCTATAATGAAGTCTGCAGGATATTTATATCACCATGAATCTGGAGTTGTAATGGAAATCAAGCTGAATGGCTGGGGTGCTGTTATCGCTATAATAGCGATGATTGTATTTGTTGTTTTTAGATATAATACGGCATCACACGAACTGCAAACCCAGGGTGTGGAGGCTCTCAAAACCTGGGTGGCGGCGGAATACTCGCGCTATCATCTGGCGCGTAAAGATGCTTCTTTGCAGGAAAAGGCAGATGCGCTGATCAGTGCGGCGGATATTGAGATTCTCAGCATCAACGAGCGTGGCCCGCTTGATTCACCGATTGTGCGGGTTGAGTTGGCGCCCAACAAGGCCCATCCTCCCGGTACTCCTTATGTGCGTTATTACCATATGGAATACTCGACACTGGCTGGCTGGCGGCACAAGGGTGATGCCAGCGTGTGGCGTTACCGCCTGGCTCTATTTTAGGATTTGAGGTTCAATCCACTTCCCGCGCAATGGCGCGGTAGCCGATGTCCTTGCGATAAAACATATTCGGCCAGTCTATTTGTCCCGCCAGCCGATAGGCTGCCTGCTGGGCCTGGCGGACATTTTCACCCAGCGCGGTAGCGCAGAGTACGCGCCCGCCTGCTGTAATCACCTGGCCATCCTGCAGGCGGGTGCCGGCATGAAAAACTTTGGCAGCGTCATTGGTCGCTTGATCCAGGCCGGAAATAACATCGCCTGAAGCATAACTGTCGGGATAGCCACCGGCTGCCAATACCACGCCCAGCGCCACGCGTTCATCCCATTCGGCTTTTTGCTGATCCAGCTTGCCATCAATGGCGGCCAGACAATGCGCTACCAGATCGGATTGCAGACGCATCATAATCGGCTGGGTTTCCGGGTCACCAAAGCGACAATTGAATTCCAGCACTTTGGGTATGCCCTGCGGATCGATCATAATGCCGGCATAGAGAAAGCCGGTGTAGGGCAGGCCGTCGGTCGCCATACCGGCAATGGTGGGTTGAATGACCTGCTGCATGATGCGTTCGTAAAGTTCGGCTGTAACCACAGGCGCAGGGGAATAAGCGCCCATACCGCCGGTGTTGGGGCCTTTGTCACCCTCATCACGCGCTTTATGATCTTGCGAGGTTGCCATGGGCAGAATATTTTGACCGTCCGCCATGACAATGAAGCTGGCTTCTTCCCCTTGCAGCCATTCTTCTATGACGACTCTGTGACCGGCTTCGCCAAAGCGGTTGGCGTCCAGCATGTCGCGTACCGCGGCTTCAGCGGTTGACAGGTCTTGTGCCAGAATGACGCCTTTGCCGGCGGCCAGACCGTCGGCCTTGATTACGATGGGCGCACCCACCTGTTGCAAATAGTCCAGCGCGGCTTGTATATCGGTAAAGCTGGCATAAGCCGCCGTGGGGATATGATGGCGTGCCAGGAAGTCTTTGCTGAAGGTTTTGGAACCTTCCAGTTGCGCGGCAGCGGCCAGCGGGCCGAAACATTTCAAGCCGGCATCCGTGAAAGTATCGACCAGGCCGGCTACCAGCGGTGCTTCCGGGCCGACAATGGTCAGGCCTATGTCATGCTGTTGCGCGAAAGTCAGCAGGGCTTCGCTGTCGTCAGCAGCAATGTCCACATTTTGTAAATTATCTTCCAGGGCCGTGCCGGCGTTACCGGGCGCAACAAACACCTGTGAGGCTAAAGGGGATTGCGCGGCCTTCCAGGCCAGTGCATGTTCGCGGCCACCGCCGCCGATAATCAAAATATTCATAGCTATGATGTGGTCACTTATTGGCGTGCGCGTAACTGACTACGCCGCGTTCACTGTTGTGGAAAAAATCGATAATTTTGCTTATATAATCAGAGTGCTGTTCAGCCGACAGTTTATCCAGTGCCTGTCGGATGGTTAAGCCGGATCGGTAGATGGTCTTATAGGCCTGTTTTATTTCGCTGCGTATTTCAGGCGGAATTTGCTGGCGGCGCAGACCAATGGTATTCAGGGTGACGATTTCACCGCGATGCCCGTCAATTAATACATAGGGGGGGATATCCTGTTTCACCGCGCTCAGACCGGCGACCATGGCGTAAGAACCAATGCGGCAAAACTGGTGTATGCCGACATTATTGGATAACAGAATATAATCACCCATTTCAATATGACCGCCCAGAGTTGCGCCATTGGCCAGCACATTATGCGTGCCCAGCTGGCAGTCATGCGCAACATGTGTATAGCCCATGAACAGATTGTTGTCACCAATGCGGGTTGCTTCCGAGGCATCGGTAGAACGATGAATGCTGCAGAACTCACGAAACAGATTGTGGTTGCCGATAATCAGATGCGAGGGCATATCCGGGCGATATTTCAGATCCTGCGGGTCACCGCCGACAGCCGCGCTGTGATAAACACGGTTGCCTTGCCCCATGCGGGTATGGGAATAGACGCGCGCATGCGAATCAATGAAGCAATGGGCCCCTATTTCCACATGCGCGTCAATAATGGCATAAGGCCCCACTTCTACCGTTTCGTGCAGTTCCGCCTTGCTGTTGACGATGGCTGTGGGATGTATAAGGGTCATGCAATCAGTGTCTGAAGTGGCGCATACCGGTAAATATCATGGCGATGTCGTGCTCGTTGGCGGCCGCGATAACCTCTTCGTCACGCATGGAACCACCGGGCTGTATAACCGCGCGTATACCCGATTGTGCGGCATTATCCAGTCCGTCACGAAAGGGGAAAAAGGCATCCGATGCCATCACCGAGCCGGCCACTTCCAGGCCGGCATGTTCGGCTTTAATGGCGGCGATACGGGCCGAGTTAATGCGGCTCATCTGGCCGGCCCCCACGCCTATGGTCATTTGATTCTTACAGAATACAATGGCATTGGATTTAACAAATTTACTGATACGCCAGGCAAACAGCAGATCCTGCATTTCCGCATCGCCAGGCTGACGTCTGGTTACCACGCGGGTTTCTGCGCTCAGTTGTAAATCACTGTCCTGCACCAGCAGGCCGCCATTGACACGTTTGAAATCCAGTCGCTGAGCAGGATTGTCCTGCCACTGACCGCAACGTAGCAGTCGCACGTTCTTTTTGGCGGCAACGGCCTTTACTGCGGCTTCATCAATTTCGGGGGCAATAATCACTTCGACAAACTGGCGATCAATAATAGCCTGTGCGGTGGCTGCATCCAGCTTGCGGTTAAAGGCAATAATGCCGCCAAAGGCCGATTCAGGATCGGTTTTGAAGGCGCTTTCATAAGCCTGATGAATGTTGTCACCCAAAGCTACACCGCAAGGGTTGGCGTGTTTCACGATGACACAGGCAGGCCCTTCCGTGAATTGCTTGACGCATTCCAGCGCCGCATCGGTATCCGCGATATTGTTATAGGATAATTCTTTACCCTGAATTTGCACGGCAGTGGCTATGCTGGCCTGCTGGGGTTTGCGATCAATAAAAAAAGCGGCTTTCTGATGCGGGTTTTCACCGTAGCGCATGGTTTGGGTCTGATGATATTGCAGATTCAGTGTGCGCGGAAAATCGCTGACTTTATCGGCTGTCAGGCGTGCTCCCAGGTAGTTGGCAATGGCGCCATCATAAGCCGCCGTGTGTTCAAAGGTTTTTACCGCCAGATCAAAGCGGGTCTGAGCGGAAACACAACCATCAGCGGCATCCATTTCCGAGATGATACGGCTGTAATCGGCCGCATCGACCACTACGGTTACGGCGGCATGATTTTTGGCAGCAGCGCGCAGCATGGTGGGGCCACCAATATCAATGTTTTCTATCGCGGTTGGCAGGTCGCAATCGGCTTGAGCCACGGTGGCTTCAAACGGATACAGGTTGACCGCTACCAGATCAATGGGCGGAATATCATGCTGTTGCATGACAGCTTCGTCTGTGCCGCGACGGGCCAGAATGCCACCATGAATTTTTGGATGCAGGGTTTTTACGCGGCCATCCATCATTTCCGCAAAACCGGTGTAATCGGATACTTCGATAACCGGAATACCGGCTTCAGCCAGAATACGGGCAGTACCACCGGTAGAAAGTATTTCTACCTGTCGTTCATGTAAGGCCTGGGCAAATTCAACAATGCCATTTTTGTCAGATACGCTGATGATTGCGCGCTCAATGCTCATGGGCACGGACTCCTGAGGGTTGTAATGTAGAGGACGGGTTAATCCAGTCCGTATAAAGATAGTTTTTTGCGTAAAGTGCCCCGACTGATTCCCAGCAGTCTGGATGCGTGGGTCTGATTGCCGCCACAGTGGCGCATGACTTCTTCAAACAAAGGCTGCTCAACTTCGGAAATGACCAGTTTGTACAGGTCAGCCGTGCTGTGACCATCCAGATGGGCAAAATAATTTTGCAGGGATTCACGTACGCATTCTTTCAGGGTTTCACCCTTTCTGCGCTGTTGAATATCGAAATTTGCGGTTTGTTCTGTTTCCGGTTCTGACATAAAAATCATGCAGCCTTATCCTGTTGTTCCCCCAGTACACTAAAATAATGCTTGAGTGTACTTAATTGTTCCTGCCAGTCACTGATGCTGTTTATTTTTTTTCTGAAAGAGGCAGCCCCTTTATTGCCCTTGCAGTACCAGCCAATATGCTTGCGTGCTATCAATACGCCGTGTTCATTACCATACAACTGATACAGTTCGCGCAGGTGCGAGTGTAACAACTCGGCAACCCGGAGTGGATCGGGTTCTGGCAATAATTTGCCGCATGTCAGGTAATGTTGAATTTCGTGAAATATCCAGGGTCTTCCCTGAGTGGCGCGGCCAATCATAATGGCATCTGCACCGGTCATTTGTAAAACCTGTTCGGCTTTACGCGGCGAATCTATGTCACCATTGGCGATAACCGGGATGTTCACGGCGGCCTTTACGGCTCTTATGCTGTCGTACTCGGCGCTTCCCGCAAAGCGGCATTCTCGCGTTCTACCATGAACCGTAATGGCGCTGATTCCCGCCTGCTCTGCGATACGGGCAATGCGGGTAGCGTTGCGCGATTGTGGATCCCAACCGGTACGAATCTTTAATGTAACAGGAACTTCGACCGATGTAACTAGTGTTTGAACGAAAACGATCTGAAGTTTCACTGTTTTTTTAAGAATCTTGTTTGGCAAAAACCATTCATAAGCATGCTCATGCTACCGATAGAAATAACTTATAAATA
>JAHXHF010000241.1 GCA_025656895.1 gamma proteobacterium symbiont of Bathyaustriella thionipta | reverse complement strand
GAATTTTACAGACATTTTGTTTTTTTGGTTTGTTATAAACTTCCTACTATTATACTAAATTATGTCTGTTAAGTCCGACAGACTCCTAGTTTCATGTTTTTTTACACATAACAACCTTATTTTCACCCACCGGCTGAGGGGTGTTTCCGCCATGTTATCTACTGTCAGAGCGCGGGCGCCTCTGTAGAGCGCCCGCTTTCAGCATAACGTGGAAAATACTGTTCTGCTGCATCACACCATTGATCAGGGATGATCCGGGGCCGGTCGCATAGATAGCCACGTCTTCACCGGAATGAGTTTCACTGCGCAGCGGTATGCCTGTTTGTGGATGAAAATTATCGCTAGCGGTATCAACATGGCTTAAATCCATACGCCCCGCCTTATCTGCTTTATGCTGTGCTGCAAAAGCATGCATACTGCGCCCATTGGTATAACCCAGAGTGGTGTAAGGCAGGCCGTCTTCTGCCAGCTGGTCGTTTGTTTGCGGCTGTCCGGAACGGTCATTACCTTTTACTTTGCCCAGAATCGGATTGCCGCGCGTAGCATAGCCGGCCATGGTAAACACATGGCTGTGGTCGGCTGTTACAATAATCAACGTCTGCTCAGGGTCGCTAAGTTCATAAGCCCGCTTAACCGCTTTCGCCAGTTCAATGGTTTCCAGCAAGGCTCGCTTCGGATTGGTGGCGTGGTGCGCGTGATCTATGCGGCCACTTTCAACCTGCAGAAAAAAGCCTTTGGGGTTTTTCTTCAAAATGCCAATTGCTGTCGCTGTCATCTCGCTGAGAGAAGGTTCACCACCTTTGTCACTTTTTCTATCCAGGTTATATTTCATGTGCGACCTGTCAAACAGGCCGAGCAAATGATCGGTAGTCGCCACATCAATGGCATCGAACTGAGACTGTTTCCAGACATAGGCCGGGCGCTTGTATTTTTGCAGCCATTCCAGAGTCAGATCACGACCATCCAGCCGCTCGCCCTTGCCACCATCTTCAGGATCAGCCCCCTGCAGGTGAGGTATAAAACTGCGGCGACCGCCGCCCAAAGCCACTTCCAGACCATCCACCTGGCCAGACGCGCCCAATCGTTGCGGCATTTCCACTAACTGACGGGCTATATCGACACAATGACCGGGATTGGATAATGTAACGGCATCGCCATCATCTTCAAATTTACGATCCATGATGTGCGCGTAAGTAGCGGCCGGCGTGGCATGAGTCAGGCGTGCGGTGGTCACTACCCCGGTAGATTTTCCGGCCAGCTCAGCCAGTTCCAGCGCAGTGATTACTTCATTGCCTGCCTGAGAATCACAATCTCCGCGTATGACATTTTGATTGACACCAATAACACCGGCTTTGGTTTTGACCCCCGACATGATGGCGGTCATGGTGCCGGCCGAATCCGGTGTCTGCTGATTACTATTAAACGTTCTGGAAAGCGCCAGATGGGGGAAGTTCTCAAAGAACAGGCTGTTTTCCTCGCCCGGCCCGCCTTTCATCTGCCCCTCCAGAATACGTGCGGCGGTGACGGTTGAAATGCTCATGCCATCACCTACAAACAGAATGATATTACGAGCCTTTGCGTGGCTGATGTTCAGGGCATCTGCGGCGCTGGCTGCATTCCTGGCCACTTCCTGCTGACCCAGGGCATACCAGAATTGAGGGGATTCAGAGCTTGTCCGGGCCGCAACAGGAGCTTCTGCCAGCGTCACATGAGGAGACAAGGCAACAGCCATTAGACATATCAGAATAACGGATTTAAACGGCAAGGATTCATTCATGAGTTTTCCGGGCTGGCCAGCATCTGCTTCAGACCGGCCAAATGAGCCTTACCCTTGATACGCTGTTTCTTCGCACAAACCGGGTCACCAATACGGTTCCACTGCAAGCCGGCTGTGGGTAATTCGGTAAGAAAACGACTGGGTTCGGTGCTGACATATTCACCATATTTCTTGCGTCTTGAGGCATAGCTCATGTGCAGTGAATCCTGCGCACGCGTAATGCCGACGTACATCAGGCGGCGTTCTTCTTCGATATTGTCATCTTCAATACTGTTTTTGTGCGGCAATATCTCTTCTTCCAGCCCGACCAGATAGACAACGGGGAACTCCAGCCCTTTGGCGGCGTGCAGCGTCATCAAGGCCACCCGCTCATCATCATTGGCTTCTTCCTGACGTTCCAGCACGTCCAGCAGGGTCATACGATTAACCAGATCAGAAGCTTCCTGCAACTTTTCATCCTGCTTTTGCAGGTGTGCAATCCATTCAATCAATTCCTGTATGTTTTCCTGGCGCCGTTCCGCTGCACGTTCATTGTTTGAGGTATCCTGCAACCAGCCCTCGTAATCAATTTCTGCCAGCAGTTCCTGCAATACCGCCGCAATCGGCTCGCTGTCTGCCATACGCGCATAGCGGCTGATCATCTCGGCGAACTGGCGCAGACGTTTCAAAGAGCTGCTTTTGCTGACAAATTCGGCCAGCCCCAAATCATCACATACCGGTAACAAGGCACTGTGGCGTTGCTGCGCATAAGCACCCAACTGTTCGATGGTGGTCGGCCCCAGACCTCTGCGCGGTACATTGATAACACGCAGCAGGGCTGCATCATCCTGCGGATTTGCCAGCAATTTCAGAAAAGACAGTGCATCCTTTATTTCAGCACGCGAGAAAAAGGAAGTGCCGCCACTGACCTGATAGGGAATTTGCTGTTCACGCAACTGTTTTTCAAACAGGCGGGACTGATGGTTGCTGCGATAAAGAATGGCATAATCGCCATAACTTTTGCCGCCGCGAAATTTGCTGGCAATCAGATCCCCCACTACTTTTTCGACTTCGTGGAATTCATCGCGGCAGGCTTCAATACGCAAGTCATCACCTTCGCCATGCGCCGACCACAGACGTTTTTCAAACACATGCGGATTGTTGGCAATCAAACCATTGGCGGCAGACAAAATACGATTACTGGAACGATAGTTCTGCTCCAGCTTGACCACTTTCAAGGCCGGAAAATCATTTTTCAACTGCACCAGATTTTCCGGCCTTGCGCCCCGCCAGGCATAAATGGACTGGTCATCATCCCCCACCACAGTCAAGGCACCGCGCATGCCGCAAATCAGGCTGACCAGGCGGTATTGCGCGCTGTCGGTGTCCTGATATTCATCCACCAGCAAATAACGGATGCGATCCTGCCAGCGGTGCAAAATTTTCGCATTCGTTTCCAGCAACTGCACCGGGCGGGCAATCAGGTCGGCAAAATCGACCGCGTTACAGGCCAGCAGTTGTTTTTGATAATCGGCATACAGAAGTGCCGCCTGTACCTGCAGATCATCTTCAGCCTGTGACAGTGCCTGCTGCGGACTGATCATGCCCTGCTTCCAGTTTGCGATGCAATGCACCAGCATGTCTTCCAGCACTTCGCTATTAATCTGGCGGGAACGCTGTAATTCTTTCAGCAGGGTGCTGCTGTCCACCTGATCCAGAATGGAAAAGCCTTTGCGCAAACCGGCGGCCGTCTTTTCCTGTTTGAGTATATTCAAGCCCAGCGTATGAAAGGTTGATACTTTCAGGCCCCGGCTGTTCTGCCCCTGCATGAGTTCACTGACACGCGATTTCATTTCACGCGCAGCCTTGTTGGTAAAGGTAACCGCGGTAATCTGTTGCGGGCTTAAACCCTGCCGGTTAATCAGGTAGGCGATCTTGTTGGTAATAACACGGGTTTTGCCACTGCCTGCTCCCGCCAGCACCAGCAAAGGACCAGCCGTATAATGCACCGCTTCATTCTGGCTTTTGTTCAGAGCGGAAGTTTTCAAAGATACTGAAATCCTGAGTTGGATGGCCTCGAAAAGAATATTTGGCCGGGCGCAAGAACACACTGACAGCCGCTATCCGGCAGTCTGACGCCGGGGTAGAAGTATGGCTTATTCCGGAATAATAACTTCTTCGCGAACCTGGACCTCCAGTTTAGCGATATTTTCCAGGCTCAGGTGCGGCGAAAACGTACCACCCTTTACCGCTTGATCCAGCACCACATCCTTACCCAGACCAAATTCCAGCCGTCCTTCCTGTACATCTCCGTCACGGGTGGTCAATCGAACCGGGTAATTTTCATAGTCATGCAGTTTCTGCAAACTGACTTCTTTATAAACCAGCCGGCTTATACTCTTGGGTTGCTTCGCAGGGACTTTCTCATCGGCGGCCTGTGCGGCTCCGGACACCGCCTGTTCACCAGCCTCGGAGTCTGTGGTTAGCTTGCTGGCAGACGCATCACGTTCACATTGTTCGGCTGCACCGGTGTAATTGTGCACCGTATTTTGAATCTCGATATAGTATTCCTGGGTTTGCACCTGCGCCAGCATCACAGAATAATTCTGCATGGCATCCTGTGCGCACTGTGCATCCTCTCCACAGGCACAAACCGCCAGTCCGGCCTGATCCAGATTATGCAGGGCTGTAATTTTTTCCTTATCAAGCATCTGCTGTATTTGAGATTTGGCCTGATCCATGCTCATTCCAGAGCTGAACAACAGGGCCGTTAAAATAGCGATATACAGAATAATCTGCATTACAGTGGATATTAAATAAATACCCAGACCGGTCAGTTGACTGCTGCGCAACATTTTCGCGTAAGCAAAAGCGGCCGCCCACAGACTGATAAGCAATGACAGCAGGCCGACCAGAAAATTCGGCAAACCGGCTATGCCCGCGACCAGGCCTAATAGCAGATAGGCCAGAATGGAGATAAGCCCGGCCAATAGAAAAGCCAGCAAGGCCCAGCCGAAGCCATAGCGTCTGGCTTTTAACATTTTGGCGGCCAGCATAATGGGCAAAACAATCAGCAGCAGGCCAATGAGCAATCCAGCCAGCAGAATCAGGGGGCTATCCATTCCATTTTGCAACATAATAGTTTCTCTTTAGAAAAAAGCTCAGCGCGGCAGATCGCTGCAGCCCATCAGATATTCATCCATCGAACGGGCGCATTGCCGGCCTTCACGAATGGCCCAGACTACCAGCGATTGACCGCGACGCATATCGCCCGCCGCAAACACTCGCTCAATAGAGGTCTTATAAGCCTCCTGTCCATCGGTACTGCCTTTTACATTACCACGTTCGTCCAGTTCCACACCCAGTTCTTCGATCATACCGCTATGCACTGGATGCACAAAACCCATGGCGAGGAATACCCGTTCCGCCTGTAATTCAAATTCTGAACCTTCGATTTCAGTCATCTGCCAGTTGCCATCCGCATCCTGCTGCCAGTCAACCTTGATACAGCGCAGGGCTTTCACATGCCCCTGTCCATCATCCACAAAACCTTTACTGGCCACCGACCACATCCGTTCGCAGCCTTCTTCCTGCGAACTGGAAGTACGCATCTTGTTCGGCCAGTTGGGCCACACCAGCGCCTTGTTTTCTTTCTCCGGCGGCTGCGGCATGATTTCGATCTGGGTCACGCTGAGCGCGCCCTGCCGAATGGAAGTGCCGATGCAGTCCGAACCGGTATCACCACCGCCGATGACCACCACATGCTTGCCTTCCGTACTGATAAACTCATCCTCTTCAAGCTCTGCGCCCTGCACCCGTTTACTGTTGGCGCGCAGAAAATCCATGGCAAAATGCACACCCTGCAACTCGCGGCCGTCAATGGGCAGATCACGCGGCTGCTCCGAGCCACCGGTCAGTGCCACAGCATCAAAATCCTGCAGCAGACGGGCAACCGGAATATCGCTGCCAATATGCGCGTTTACGTGAAATTCAACCCCTTCGGTACGCATCTGCGCCAGACGCCGGTCTATGACCTGCTTGTCCAGCTTGAAATCCGGAATACCGTAACGCAGCAAACCACCGATACGATCCTGGCGTTCAAATACGCTTACCGCATGTCCGGCTCTGGCCAGTTGCTGGGCACAAGCCAGACCCGCCGGGCCTGAGCCGACCACGGCCACGCTTTTACCGCTTTTATGCGCAGCCGCTTGCGGGACAATCCAGCCGTGTTGCCAGCCTTTTTCCACAATGGCATGTTCAATGGTTTTGATCGTGACCGGCGCATCGTCCAGATTCAGGGTACAGGCAGCCTCACAGGGAGCCGGGCAAATTCGGCCGGTAAATTCCGGAAAGTTATTGGTGCTGTGCAATACATCCAGCGCAGCCTGCCAGTCGCCGCGAAACACCAGATCATTCCAGTCCGGAATGATGTTATTGACCGGACAACCCTGATGACAAAAAGGAATGCCGCAATCCATGCAGCGGGCACCCTGTTCGCTCAGCTGACCATCAGACAGTTCAACCATGAATTCCTGATAGTTGGAAACCCGATCCGATATGGGCGCGTAATGACGATCCTGACGATCGTACTCCATGAATCCTGTTGGCTTACCCATGATTAATGGCTCCCCTGATGTTGAGTATTGGCGGCGGCTTGTTGTTGCTGCATTTCCATCAGCGCACGACGATAATCCACCGGCATAACCTTGACAAATTTCGGTAGCAGATCATCCCAGTGATCCAGAATATAGCCTGCCCGCTCACTGTTGGTGTAATGCCGATGTTGCTCAATCAACTGACGCAGACGCACCGCATCAAAACGGGTCATATCGTGACTGACATCCACCCGGCCGTGGGTTTCCATATCCGCTCCCTGATGATCCAGCTCTTCCAGAGCATCCGCCTCCTGCGTCACCGGCTCAAGTTCCACCATGGCCAGGTTGCAGCGGCTTTCAAAATCACCCGCTTCATCCAGCACATAGGCAATACCACCGGACATGCCGGCTGCAAAATTGCGTCCGGTCTGTCCCAGACACACCACGATACCGCCGGTCATGTATTCACAACCGTGATCGCCGACACCTTCAATCACCGCGCTGGCACCTGAATTACGTACCGCGAAACGCTCTCCGGCCACACCATTAAAATAACATTCACCGGAAATGGCACCGTACAGAACCGTGTTGCCGACAATCATATTATTGTCCGCTGCGCCTATGGCCGATTCTGCCGGCGGATAGATAACCAGGCGGCCACCGGACAGTCCTTTGCCGACATAATCATTACCTTCACCGGCCAGTTCCAGCGTAATGCCTTTGGATACCCAGGCACCGAAACTCTGCCCGGCCGTACCCCGCACCTTGATATGAATGCTGTCATCCGGCAAACCGCCCAGACCATAACGGCGAGCCACTTCACCACCCAGCATAGTACCGAAGCAGCGATTGTAATTATGAATGTCGATTTCAAAACTGACCGGCCTGCCCTCTTCCAAAGCCGGCATGGCCTGACGAATTAACTCATGATCAATCGCTTTATCAAGACCATGATCCTGGCTTTGACTGCAAAAAACCGTATCACCTTCCACCGCTTGCGGTTTGGTCAGCAAACGGCTGTAATCCAGACCGCAGGCTTTCCAGTGAGAAATGGCCTTGCGCATATCCAGATGCTGCGATTGACCAATCATGTCATCCAGCTTGCGATAGCCCAGTTTCGCCATGAGCTGACGTATTTCCTCGGCTATAAAGAAAAAGTAGTTCACCACATGTTCCGGCTTGCCAGTGAAGCGTTTGCGCAGTTCCGGGTCTTGCGTGGCTACGCCCACCGGACAGGTATTGAGATGGCATTTGCGCATCATCAGGCAGCCTTCAACAATCAATGGCGCGGTGGCAAAACCAAATTCATCCGCACCCAGTAAAGCCGCAATCACCACATCACGACCGCTACGCAGGCCACCATCGGCCTGTACCACAATACGGCTGCGCAGACGGTTCAGCACCAGCGTCTGATGCGTTTCAGCCAGACCGATTTCCCAGGGCGAACCGGCGTGCTTGATAGAGGTCAGCGGAGAAGCACCGGTGCCACCGTCATAGCCGGAAATGGTTACATGGTCGGCATGTGCCTTGGAAACACCCGCAGCCACCGTACCTACGCCCACTTCAGACACCAGTTTGACACTGATACGTGCCTGTGGATTGACGTTTTTCAGGTCATGAATAAGTTGCGCCAGATCTTCGATAGAATAAATATCATGATGCGGTGGCGGAGAAATCAGCCCCACGCCGGGGGTAGAATGCCGCACCCGGGCAATCTGCTGATTGACCTTGTGTCCCGGCAACTGACCGCCCTCACCGGGTTTGGCTCCCTGCGCCATTTTGATCTGGATATCATCCGCGTTCACCAGATATTCACTGGTTACACCAAAACGCCCGGAAGCCACCTGCTTGATAGCGGAACGCTGCGGGTTCATGGAACCATCCGGCAGAGGTTTGAAACGCGCGCCTTCTTCACCGCCTTCACCGGTATTGGATTTGCCGCCAATACGGTTCATGGCAATCGCCAGGGTTGAATGCGCTTCTTCTGAAATAGAACCGAAAGACATAGCGCCGGTGGCGAAGCGTTTAACAATATCCTGCGCAGATTCAACCTCATCCAGAGGCAGCGCCTGTGCGGCAAAATTAAATTCAAACAAGCCGCGCAAAGTCAGCAGTTTTTCATTCTGCTCATCTATCAGGCGACTGAACTCGGCAAAAGTTTTGGCATCATTGGCACGGCAGGAATGCTGCAGTTTGCTGATACTGTCCGGTGTCCACACATGCGCTTCACCGCGCAGACGGAAGGCATAATCGCCACCCACATCCAGATGCTTGCGATAGATGGGCGCATCCCCCCAGGCATTGTAATGCCACTGCAGGGCTTCCTGCGCGACCTGCGGCAATCCGACCCCTTCAATGGTGCTGCTGGTGCCTCTGAAATATTGTTCAACAAAAGCACTGGACAAGCCCACCGCGTCAAAAATTTGCGCGCCGCAATAAGACTGATAGGTGGAAATACCCATCTTGGACATAACTTTTTTCAGGCCTTTACCAATGCCTTTGATAAAGCGCTTGTGCGCCTCATCCACGGTTAATTCCTGCGGCAGATGCGGGCAAATGGAATCGATGGTTTCAAAGGCCAGATAAGGGTTAATGGCTTCCGCGCCATAGCCTGCCAGTGCGGCAAAATGATGTACTTCAATGGCCGCGCCGGTTTCCACCACCAGCCCGGTTTCGGTACGCAGACCGGCCTGGATCAGATGATGATGAATAGCCGAGGTGGCCAGCAGGGACGGGATGGCTATATGATCGGCATCCATCGCCTTGTCTGAAATAAGCAGAATGTTAAAGCCATCCTGTACCGCCTTTTCAGCCTGTTCGCAAAGTGCCTGCAAAGCGGGTTGCATACCTTCCGCGCCATCCTTCACGGCGTAACAGATATCCAGCGTACAGGTTCGAAAAGCTCCCTGACTGCGATTCGCAATACCGCGAATACGTTCCATATCGGCATTACTCAAAACCGGCTGGCAGACTTCCAGACGCATGTGACTGTCGGTTTTATAGTCACCCAGCAGATTGGGGCGCGGGCCAATCAGTGAAACCAGTGACATCACCAGTTCTTCACGAATCGGATCAATCGGCGGATTGGTAACCTGAGCAAAATTCTGCTGAAAATAATTGGATAGATGTTTGGCGCGTGATGAAAGAACCGCCGGAGGATTATCCGCACCCATAGAACCGGTGGCTTCCTGACCCGCCAGAATCATGGGCGTCAGTAAAAACTTGATGTCTTCCTGGCTATAGCCGAAAGCCTGCTGCCGATCCAGCAGGGTTTCCGCCGGCAAATTCATGGGGACGACTTCATCCTGCAGTTTGTCCAGCTGAATCTGGCTTTGTGTCAGCCAATCAGCATAAGGCCTGGCGGCCGCCAGTTCGGATTTCAGTTCCGCGTCATCAATGATACGGCCCTGCTGCATATCAATGAGAAACATCTTGCCCGGCTGCAAACGCCATTTGCGCACAATTTTTTCTTCGGGAATATCCAGCACACCCATTTCCGAGGCCATAACCACCAGATTGTCATCGGTAATCAGATAACGTGCCGGGCGCAGGCCATTACGATCCAGGGTTGCGCCAATCTGCCGACCATCGGTAAAGGCCACCGCTGCCGGGCCATCCCAGGGTTCCATCAAAGCGGCATGGTATTCGTAGAAGGCACGACGCTGATCATCCATTAAAGGATTGCCCGCCCAGGCCTCCGGAATCAGCATCATCATGGCATGTGCCATGGAATAACCAGCGGCCACCAGCAGTTCCAGCGCGTTATCAAAACAGGCTGAATCAGACTGGCCTTCCGGAATCAGTGGCCAGATCTTATCCAGATCATCGCCCAGAATTTCGGAAGCCATGGAATGTCGTCGTGCCGCCATCCAGTTAACATTGCCGCGCAAGGTGTTAATTTCACCATTGTGCGCAATCATGCGGAACGGGTGCGCCAGATCCCAGGTGGGAAAAGTGTTGGTGGAGAAACGCTGATGCACCAGCGCCAGGGCAGAAACCATCAGTTCATCGGACAAATCCGCATAATAGCTGCCCACCTGCGACGCCAGCAACATACCTTTGTAAACCAGTGTACGTGATGAAAAAGAACTGAAATAAAAATGCTTCTTTCCCTCGATTTCGGCTTCCCGCACCTGTCTTTCAATCTGCTTACGAATCACAAACAGTTTGCGTTCAAAGCTATCCTGATCCGGGCAGTTTTCACCCCTTGCCACAAATACCTGGCGCACCAGCGGCTCGGTCGGTTTAACACTTTCGCCCAGGCCGCCGTTGTCCACCGGCACATTACGCCAACCGAGCAGAGACTGTCCTTCCTGCTTTATCAACTGCTCAACCGCTGCAACGGCTGCGGCACTGGCCTGCTCATCCGGTGGCAGAAACAGCATACCAACCGCGTAGTCACCTTCCGGAGGTAAAGGCCAGGAACATTCGGCACGAAAAAAACGATCCGGCATCTGCAACAGAATACCGGCACCATCACCCGCCAGCGGATCGGCACCGACAGCGCCACGATGCGTCAACCTGTCCAGGATATTCAGCCCCTGGCGTACAATGTCGTGGGTTTTGTGACCATCAATACTGGCTACAAAACCAACGCCACAGGCATCATGTTCGTTTGCGGGATCGTATAGGCCCTGGCGGGGTGGCAAGCTGCTGTGCTGACTCATTACACTCTGTTTCCTGATTTTGTCCCGGGCCGTACAAGCTGACTGCAAGCATTTTGCTGACAATCAGGGCAAAACATGCGCCAGGCCCGACTCTTGTTTGTTATTGCTTCTCAATCGAACCAGCTAGGATATATCAGAATCTAGCCTGATGCCAGATCAGTATCGCCCCCGGTGTACGCCGATAATGCGCCCGGGCAGTCGAAAATATCCAGCTAATAGCAGGATTTATGCTTTGATTTTGAAGTTGATCACGTATTTTTTTGGCAGAATATCCTATAATCATCGGACAAGGCGAGTTTAAGGCTCGCTTAACGCAATGCTTTCAAAGGGCTGTATCCATGGCAGAGACCGAATTCAAAGACAAGATAGAAGCGTTTGAAAAATGGCGCTCGGACATCTACCGGACCGTTGAAAACCTGGGGCCCTGGCTGAAAAAGCACCACATGGAGACCGAGCAGAGCGAGCAGAGCGAGCAGAAAATCAAGCGCACCCTGGAAGCCCTGGCCAGTGATCGTCTCAGCATTGCTTTTGTAGCCGAGTTTTCACGCGGCAAAACCGAACTCATCAACTCGATCTTTTTTGCCGATTACGGCAAACGCCTGCTGCCTTCGTCGGCAGGGCGCACCACCATGTGCCCGACTGAATTATTCTTCGATGACAATAAAAAAAGTTACGTGCGCCTGCTGCCTATCGAAACCCGCTTCCGTGATACCCCGCTGAATGCCTACAAACAGGACGAGCGCTACTGGGTGAATATCCCACTGGAACTGGACTCTCCTGAACAAATGGAAAGTGCTTTCAGTGAAATTGTACAAACCAAAAAAGTCAGTGTCGAAGAGGCCGGCCGACTGGGCCTGTACACCGATGAACTGCATCCGCACCAACAGTCTCCGGAAGGTCGTGTAGAAATTCCGAAATGGCGACACGCGCTCATCAGCTATCCCCACCCGCTGCTGAAAAACGGCCTGACCATTCTGGACACCCCGGGACTGAATGCCCTCGGCAGCGAGCCTGAGCTAACCCTGAACCTGCTGCCGCAAGCGCAAGCGGTATTATTTGTATTATCGGCCGATACCGGCGTTACCCGTACCGATCTGGAAATGTGGCAACATCACATCAAAGGCTTTCAGGCCAGTCGCCAGCGCGGTCTGGTGGTGGTGCTGAATAAAATTGATACTCTGTGGGATGAGCTGAACGACAATCACGATATCAAGGAAGAGATAGACAATCAGTGCCAGACCACCTCCAAAATACTCGGTATCCGCTCAGATGCCATTTTCCCCGTATCCGCCCAAAAAGGCCTGCTGGCAAAAATACGCAAAGATGACGCACTGCTGCAACGCAGTGCTCTGCTCAAGCTGGAAGATTATCTGGCGCGCAACATTCTGGGTGAAAAGCAGCGCATTATCATTGATACCGTAACCAGCGACATCAGCCTGATGATTGATCAGGCTCGCGGCATTATCGGCGCGCGCCTGGCAAATGCCAAAAAACAAATGGATGAACTGGAAGGACTGGGCGGCAAAAGCAAGGAAGTCATCATTCATATGATGGATACCTCGCGCGCCGAACAGGCCCAATACATGAAAAATGTGGACGAGTTCCAGAGCAGCAAGCGCAAGCTGGCCAAGCAGGCTGCGGTATTGCTGAATGCGCTGGATATTGAACGACTGGATCGCATGATCGCACAGGCACAAAAAGAGATGAGCGGCAGCTGGACAACCGCCGGACTGAAAAAAGTCATGCGCGTGTTATTTTTTGATATTCGCGAAAAAATGCAGATTGTGGTTGATCAAAGCGAGGAAACCCGTCGCTTGATCCGCGCCATCTATCAAAAATTTCAGCGTGAACATGAATTTCCACCCATCCAGCCCAAAATGTTCTCGGTCATGAAATATCGTGTTGACCTGGAATTGCTGCACCAGGAAGCTGAAATATTCCGCAAAAGCACACTCACCACCATGACCGAACAAACGTTTCTGATTAAAAAGTTTGTCAGCACCATTGTGGATCGGGCGCGTAATATATTCATACAGGCGCATAGCGAAGCCGACACCTGGCTGAATTCCACACTGGAGCCTTTGGCACACCAGGTGCGTGACCATAAACTGATGATGGAAAAACGCCTCTCCAGCCTGAAAAAAATTCATCAGTCTGAAAGCATGCTGCAATCACGCGTGAATGAACTGCAGGAACAATATACTCTCAGTGCGCGCCAACTCACCACCTTGCGCAACATGCATCAAACATTGAGCAGTTCACGCCCGCTGACCGAGGAAGAAAGACCCAAGCCGGCTCTGGTGCTGAATAAAAAGAAAGTCTCTTCCGGCTGACAAAAATCTGTTACTTAGCCGGTCTTTTAGCTATAGTTGAGCCGTAAACTATTCAGCTTGCCGCTGAAAGGCGCCGGTTTTGCGTTGAAAAATATTTACAGCCCCATGCTAACTCATATTTTTCACATGATTCTGAACCCTGCAACGGTATTGCGGATAGTCGGCTAACATTGTAATGACTCCAGGGTTAGATAAGGTTGTCACTACCCGTAAGGCAGTCAAAAGTTGGCTCAGTAGCTTCATAAATTTTTGTATTACTCAAGCGGGGATTATCCATGTATAAAAAATTACTACTCTTACTTTCTTTTAACGTACTGCTTTTGCCAACGCTGGTTATGGCTGAAAACAGCACCTCTGTTCCAGGCTACACCATTCACCATAACGCCTTTACCACCGACATTCTGACACCTCACATTGCGCACAAATATCACGTCCAACGCAGTAAAAATCGCGGCATGCTGAATGTCAGCATCATCAAGAATGAAACCATCGGTATCGGTAAATCGGTTCCGGCTCAGGTAGAAGTTACCGCCACCAACCTGACCGGTCAGCTGAGAAACATCAATATGCGCGAAGCCCGCTCCGGTACTGCTATTTACTATCTGGGTGATTTTCGCGTCAACAATCAGGAAACCCTCAATTTCATCATCAAGGTTCGCCCGGCCGGTTCATCAGAAACCGCTACTATCAAACTGAACCACCAGTTTTACACGCAATAATCCGGCTATGTATTAGCCTGGAATCCTCCGTTGGACGGGGTGGATTGCAGCCGACAGTTGAATCGAGCATGGGCACAATTTTGCAGCTGTCTCATTGGCTTATCAGCGGCTCGAAGCGCTCAACTGAGGAATCCAGGATTATGCCTGCAGCAGCACGCTGTAGGCATAATAGCTGCCCATAAGAATCAGTCCGGCCCCTGCCAGCGAACGCAGCCAGCGTTGCTGCAGCAACACACGCAAACGATCCGCCAGCAAGCCCATCAGCAGCAAATTCGGCAAGGTTCCCAAACCAAAAACAAACAACAGCAAAGCGCCCTTAAATGCACTGCCGGATGACACCGCCAAAATCAGCATGCTGTACACCAGGCCACAAGGCAGCCAGCCCCATAACGTGCCCATAACAAAGGCCTGTGAAATATTCTGCAACGGAATAAAGCGTCGCCCATAAGGTTCGATACGCCGCCACAACCAGCCGCCGGCCTGCTCAACACGCGCCAGCCCGCGCCACCAGTTACCAATATACAAGCCCAGCAACAGCAGAAATACACTGGCAAGCAGCAACATGCCGGTACGCAAGCCGGGGAACAGCTGAGAACTGAGCAGCACTTCACCCAGCAAGCCCGCCAGTAATCCGGCCACACTGTAACTGATAATGCGACCCGCATTGTAAGCCAGCAGAAACGGCCAGTTGGGACGGGAAGGCGCAGCAGCCGGTGAGGCCGACAGGCTCAGCGCACACACAATGCCGCCACACATGCCGACACAATGCACGCCGCCCAGCAGCCCGGCTAGCAGTGCAGCCATTAAGCTGCTATCAAGTATCAATATTTTTTGGCCACGGATTCTGATACGCCATCATGCTTATGCATCCATCTTAGTAACAGTAAACCAGGAATAGCTATCAAGGCACACATCATAAAAAAAGAAAACCATCCCATAGAAGTCGCCATAAAACCCGTAGGTGCAGCAATAAATACTCTGGGAATCCCCATCAAACTGGTAAGAAGCGCGTACTGAGTTGCCGTAAAACGCTTATCAGTCAAGATAGCCATGTAAGCCAAAAAAACAGCTGTACCCATACCTGCTGTCAGGTTCTCAAAAGCAACCACCATTGCCAACCCTGTTAATGTTGGTTCAAATTGAGACAACGCAGCAAAACCCGCTGTAGACAATCCTTGACCAACGCCAAACACCAACAAACCTCGGTAAACCCCAACTTTCAGCCATACAATACCACCCACTACACCACCTATTATGGTGGATAGGAAACCAAGTAATTTTACGATTGACCCAATCTCGGTTTTGCTATAACCCATATCAAGATAAAAAGGAATCGTCATATTGGCCGCCATAGTATCGCCCACTTTATACAGAAGAATGAACAATAAGATAGGAGTAGCAAAAGGTCGTAAAAAATATTCTTTGAATGGCTCAACCACGGCTGATTTTATTGTTAACGGTATATCTGATTTTATTTTTGGCTCTGGCGCAAACAAAGTAGTCAGTAAGCCCACCAACATAAATGCAGCCATAAGCAAATACATCTGCTCAAAACCAATGAAGTCAGCCAGAATCAATCCTGCACCACTGGCCAACAATAATCCCACTCGATAGCCACTCACATACAACCCTGAGCCCGAACCCAATTCATCATCAGCAAGAGATTCTCTTCGATAGGCATCAATGACAATGTCTTGACTTGCGGAAAAAAAAGCAACCAGCAGTGCAGCCAGACCTGCAACAGCATAAACATCGGGGAAAATATACTCGCCCGATATAAAAATCCTGGCAATCTTGGTATATACCACCATAACATGCTGCGCATAAGGTGTTAGCCAAGTCACTGATCCAAGTTGAGAAAAAGCCAAAAAAACCAAAGACCCAATGATGGCCAGCTGTGTTAACAACAACCAACCTCTACGACGGCCAATTCGGAGGATTTGGTAACGATCAAGAAAAGGTGCCCACAAAAACTTAAGCGTATAAGGCAAACCAAATAATGCCACTAGTCCGATCGTGCCTAAGCCAGCTCCTGAATCCTTCATCCAGGCTTGTAATACCGAGCCTGTCAGTAGCAACGGCAAGCCACTTACAAACCCCATGAGGGTGGCCACAATCATGCGGCCACTGACAAACAGCCGGGCGATGTTTACCGCGCTAAAGCGGGACATGGAAGTCATAATCCAGAGTGAGCGGAGCATGGTCGGAAAAACGCTGGTCTTTGTAGATGGCCGCGCTTTTAACCCGCTTGCCCAAGCCCGGCGTTACTATCTGGTAATCAATGCGCCAGCCGACATTTTTCTCCCAGGCGCGACCCCGGTTTGACCACCAGGTATATTGATCCGCGCGCTGATCAACCACCCGGAAGGCATCGACAAAACCGGCGTCTTCGAACAGTTCATTCATCCACTGCCGCTCTTCAGGAAGAAAGCCGGAATTCTTGCGGTTACCCCGCCAGTTCTTCAGATCAATCTCTTTATGCGCAATATTCCAGTCTCCGGCAATAATGACATGGCGGCGCGAGCGGCGTATTTCCTGCAAATACGGCATGAAACGGCGCATAAATTCAAACTTTTTCTGTTGTCGCTCCTCGCTGGAAGAGCCTGAATGCATATACAATGAAATTACACTGAAACGCGGAAAACGTAATTCCAGATAACGCCCCTCGCTGTCTATATCCTGCCAGCCGATGCCCTGAATGACCTCGCGCGGCTTATGCCGTGAATAGATGCCTACGCCGCTATAACCTTTGCGTTCCGCACAATGATAATAAGTGTGATAGCCGGCCGGGTGAAACAATTCATCACTGATCTGTTCCTGCTGGGCTTTCAATTCCTGCACACAAACAAAATCGGCCTGCTGACCGGCAAACCAGTCAAAAAAACCTTTGCGTGCAGCAGCACGGATACCATTCACATTGGCGGTTATCAGTCTCATGCGCGGCATTATATCGACCTGCACGCCCAGCGTCTGTTCTGTATGCAGCCTTTTTTCGCTGTCATGGCCACAACACAGCCGACAACAGGAAAGGCTGCTATTTTTAATGAGTCTGCCGCTTTTGATATTTCCTGAATTCAGGTTTCTTCTTGGCCGGCATCCCAGGCCGCTTCCTGTTCAGATGATGCCGCCAGGAGTCTGTCGTGCAATCATTAACAAGCCAATACCATCAAACAAAAAGCTGATACCAATCAGCATACCGATAATCCAGGGCGCGCTAAACGGCCAACTGATGAGAACCAGCACAGCCAGTGACAGGGAAAGCAGACCGTTAATCAGCATAAACAGCCAGCCTCCGGCCGGCTTGATTTCCAGACCCAGCATGACGGCTGAAAACCCGTCCAGAAAAAAGTAAACCGCCAGCAACAACCCCAGTACCGCCAGCAGAACGCCGGGATGAAACAAAATCAGCAAAGCCAGCGCGAACAGAATAAAAGGCTTAAACCACATGGACAGACTGTTGGCATGGCTTTGCCAGGCAATATAAGCCAGCACTGCTGAACTGAACAAAAAGAGCCCACCGATAAAAGCATTCAGTGTCAGGCTGATCAGGTTCGGCAACAGTATGCCTGTCATGCCGATAATCAGCATAACAATGCCGGTTCGACGGGCATTTTTAATAAAACCCTGAAGATTTTCAGCGGGTATTTGCAGTGGTAAACTCATTCAAAGATCCTTTAACTTTTATTTTTTCAATTAAATTCAACCTGAGCCTCTGTCATCTTCAGGCTAGTCAGCCATGCATTTTTACTCAGCACATGCAGCCTGGTAACGCGCGCTCAATCCTGCATAAAGCTGGTCACTAAAGTCATCCGCACGGCTGTCCAGCAAATTCAGAATTTCAACCAGATGCTCGTTGTCTTCACGACCCTTCCATTGCTTTTGATATTCGCCCGTTTTATAGCCGTGATCCTGGCGAAAAAAGTTGAGCACATTCTTACCCACATATTGACGGTATAACTGATCGAAGCTTAATTCTGCCTGCTGCATCAATGCGGCAAAAATTTGTGTGCTGGCAGAGCGGCTGTGTATCGTAGTCTGTGCCATTTGCTCGACTGTTTGTAAAAAATCGGCGGCTGGCCGGGGCTGTAACAGGTCTTTTTCCAGTGCCTGAGCCACAGCTATAGTGTCATTACTGTTCTGCAATTGATCGCTTAACAGAAAGTGCCAGATATCCACCAGTTCCAGTGTTACCTGAGCCATATCGGGCTG
>JAHXHF010000305.1 GCA_025656895.1 gamma proteobacterium symbiont of Bathyaustriella thionipta | reverse complement strand
CGGGAAAAAGATTTTGTTTCACTGCTTTTGCGTATGGTGGCTTGATGGCTGACTGTCAGGTTGATTTGGATTTCAGTGAAACTTCAGTTTGTAATTGTCGCGCCGCATAGCCGGTTTCTTCCCGCAGTTCACGCTGGGCACCATCATGTACCGATTCATCCGGCTCAATACCGCCGGTGGGAAAGCGCAGCTCATAACGTTCTGCGCCCACGCCGTATTCGCGAATCATCAGTAGCTTGTTATCACTCATCATGGGGACCACGATAACACCACCACCGGGCGGCCCCATGATGCGCTCGTAATCAGCCTGTACGCCATTACTGAAGGTTAGCGATACCTGTTCGATCTGAAACACACGGGTGCGTGCCAGTTGTCGGGTATGGCGTATTTTTGGCAGTTGCGGCATGATGCCATTCTACCTTGTCCCCTATCGAAAGTTGAATAATTTTAGTGCAGGCGCAACAGACATGATTGATTGGCCGAAAATAGAGCAGGTTTTTCTGGATATGGATGGCACACTTCTGGACCTGTATTTTGATAATCACTTCTGGCTGGAGTTCGTGCCGCAGTGCTATGCGCGTGACAATGATTTGCCGCTGCAGCAGGCGCGGCAAATCCTGCAGGCCCGCTATGAGGCCGTGCAAGGGCGCATGCAGTGGTATTGCGTGGATCACTGGACGCAGGAGCTGGGGCTGGATATTGCGGATCTGAAACGGGAAATGAGCCATCTGATTCGCCTGCACCCGCATGTGATTGAATTTCTGGATGCGCTGGCTGACAGTGGCCGGCAACGCATCCTGATCACCAACGCGCACCAGAAATCCTTGGCCTTGAAAATGGAAAAAACAGCTTTACAGGGGCATTTCGAGCATATTGTCTGCGCGCATGATTATGGCGTGCCCAAGGAAGAGAAGGCTTTCTGGCAGAAACTCAACCAACAATTACCGTTTGACCCGGCCAGCAGTCTGTTTGTGGATGACAGTGAAGCGGTTTTGTATTCGGCGAGAGATTATGGATTTGGCTGGCTGCTGGGCATCTCGCAGCCGGATTCAAAAGGCCCGGCGCGTCACTATCAGGATTTTGAAGCGATGGATGATTTTGCACAGATCATGCCGATACAACCCTGGCAGGCTTCTACCCCGAAAATTTCACCATAAATCATGAGCAATCAAGCGGTTGGGGGTATGTTGGCAAAGTACAAACTGTACCCTGGAGCACTATCCTGTTTTTCGCTGGATTATGGTGAAACTTCCTGGCTACCGTCCCCAGGTCTTGAAGCGTTGACGGCAATAGTCCAGCAGGCTGGCGTAATTTTTGAAATATAGATCAAATCCATCCGTAGCCGGCGCGTCGAATTCACAATAGTCATTGGAGTAGTCGCGGCAGATTTGCGGTCGTTGCGTATAAATGCCGCAAGTCCCATCCTGCTGTAAATGCAGACAAGTTGAATTAATAAGCAGAAACCAGCCATCGCTGTCTTTATAAATTTCGGCATGCTGATGGGATATTTGCCACAGCAGTAGCTCAAAATCGGCCTTGGAACGCGGTGTATCCAGAGCCTGGGTAAAATAATTACAACAGATACTGGCATGGCAGCGCTGGCATTTATTGTCCCTGGCCGCCATCCGCTTTTCTATTTTGCCTTGTGATGATGTTTTTTGTGGCCGCGATTTTCATGTTGGCGATGTTGTGAGCCATGACTTTTGTTGTGCCGTCCACGCGAACGCTTGTCATCATGACGGCGTTCACGCCGGGGTGGATAGATACGGCTTTTGGGATCGGTTTTAAAAAGCAGGTCACTGCTGAGCGCGCCAATATCAATCTTGCTTTGAATGTATTTTTCAATATCCGGCAATGAAAAAGCGTAGGTTTCACAAACAAAACTGATGGCGCTCCCGGATGCGCCCGCACGACCGGTACGACCGATACGATGCACGTAATCTTCCGCATCATCCGGCAGATCAAAATTAAACACATGGGTCACATTTTCAATATGCAGGCCGCGCGCGGCCACATCGGTCGCCACCAGTACCGGCAGTTCATTGCTCTGGAATGCTTTCAGCAGGCTGAGGCGTTTATTCTGCGGTACATCACCGGACAAAATCGCGCTTTTGATGCCATTCCCCTCCAGAAAGCCCCATACTTTTTCTGATACGCGCTTGGTGTTGACAAAGATGATGGCGCGGTACTCCTGCAGACCTTTAATCAGGCCCAGCAGCAAAGGTATTTTTTCATCATTGGCCACCATATAAGCAACCTGCCGGATACGGTCTGCAGTTACCTGTTCGGTTTCAATCTTGATTTCCTGCGGATGATTCATATGCTCATAGGCCAGATCCGTCACGCGGTAGGACAGGGTGGCCGAAAACAGCATGCTCAAACGTTTTTCGGGTGCCGGCATGCGCTGCAGCATAAAACGAATATCCTTGATAAAGCCCAGGTCAAACATACGGTCGGCTTCATCCAGCACCAGTGCCTGCAGGGCTTTCAGGTCGTACACGCCCTGTTTCAGATAATCAATCAGGCGGCCGGGTGTGCCAATTAATAGATCCACCCCGGATTGCAGTTTTTCACGTTGTGACTGATAACCGGTACCACCAAAAACAGCGGCTGTGATAAAAGGCAGGTGTTTACCTAACGATTCGGCATCTTTGGCAATTTGTACCGCCAGTTCGCGAGTGGGTGCAATAATCAGCACCCGCGGCTGGTTCGGGCGGCGTTTTTCCGGCGCGGGATGATTCAGTAAATACTGAAAAACAGGAACCAGAAAGGCGGCTGTTTTGCCGGTGCCGGTCTGGGCTTGCCCGGCAATATCTTTTCCCTGCAATGCCAGGGGTATGGACTGAGCCTGGATCGGGGTACACTGGGTCATCCCCGCATCTTGCAGGCCGCGCAATAAATCGGCGCTTAGCGCAAAGGAATCAAAACGGGTATCAGTCAGGTGTTGTTCGCTCATGGCAGGGAAACCTTCGTTCAAGACAGTTGCTTGAAAAAAGCCGTAAGCATACCCGACATTCGCGGGACTTGCATTCGTCGATGTTATCCGCTCAAATACCGCAATGTAGTTTCAGAGCAGATTATTCGCTATTTCCCCATTATTTCAGGTCAGCCGGGTTTTCTGGCAGATTATCAAGCAAACGGAGCTGTATTAAAGTGAGCGAGCAGATTGTCCATGTACAAGATGATTCTTTTGAAACCGAAGTGCTGCAATCAGCAACTCCGGTACTGGTTGATTACTGGGCGGAATGGTGCGGTCCCTGCAAAATGATTGCCCCGGTACTGGACGAAATAGCCGCTGAATACGGCAGTCGCCTGAAAATTGCCAAGCTGAACATTGACGATAATCCTGAAACACCGCCGAAATTCGGTATTCGTGGAATTCCTACCCTGATGTTATTTAAAGATGGTGAAGTGGAAGCCACCAAAGTAGGTGCTGTTTCCAAATCTCAACTGACCGCATTTATTGACGGTAATCTGTAACCCGGTCGAGCGAGTGGGCTGTAAGCTTTACTCGCTGCGGGTTCGTGCTATACTTCAGAGAATTCCGGGCTCTTCTTAGCCCAAAAAAATTCAATTTTTTCAAATTAGTAACGAATACCTCTAAAGATTTAATAAATCAAAAACCTTAGTTTTTTCCTGAAATTCTCATTCGGGAACTCCTTGAAATTTATTTCCTTGCCCATGATAGAACTTCACTTATGAATCTGACCGAACTTAAAAAAATGGCTATGCCTGCCCTTGTTGATCTTGCCGCCGAGATGAAAATTGAAGGCGTCGCGCGATCCCGCAAGCAAGACCTGATTTTTGCCATCCTTAAATCACATGCCAGGAAAGGCGAAGACATATACGGGGACGGTGTGGTAGAGATTCTTTCCGATGGCTTCGGTTTTCTGCGTTCTGCAGACAGTTCCTATCTGGCCGGGCCGGATGATATTTATGTTTCTCCCAGTCAGATTCGACGTTTCAGCCTGAGAACGGGTGATACCGTATCCGGCAAGATACGCCCTCCCAAAGATAATGAGCGTTATTTTGCGTTATTAAAAATTGCTGAAATCAATTTTGACAAGCCCGAAAATACCAAAAACAAGATTCTTTTTGAAAATTTCACACCACTGTTTCCGAACGAGCGTTTAAATCTTGAAGTGGGTAATGGCAGTACCGAAGATATTACCGCCCGCGCCATTGATCTGGCCGCCCCCATTGGTAAAGGCCAGCGTGGTCTGATTGTATCGCCACCCAAGGCCGGCAAGACCATGCTGCTGCAAAATATCGCGCAGTCCATTGCCCACAATCATCCGGAATGTTATCTCATTGTTTTACTGATTGATGAACGTCCCGAAGAAGTGACCGAGATGGCCCGTTCCGTACGTGGCGAAGTGGTTTCCAGTACCTTTGATGAACCCGCTACCCGCCATGTGCAGGTAGCTGAAATGGTTATAGAAAAAGCCAAACGTCTGGTGGAGCACAAGCGTGATGTAGTGATTTTGCTGGATTCCATTACCCGACTGGCGCGAGCTTACAATACGGTGGCGCCGTCCTCCGGCAAAGTATTGACCGGTGGTGTAGACGCCAACGCCCTGCAACGCCCCAAACGCTTTTTTGGTGCTGCCCGTAATGTGGAAGAAGGCGGCAGTCTTACCATTCTGGCTACCGCGCTGGTAGAAACCGGCTCGCGTATGGATGATGTTATTTACGAAGAATTCAAAGGCACAGGTAATATGGAGGTGCATCTGGATCGTCGTATTGCCGAAAAACGTGTTTTCCCGGCCATCAATATCAACCGCTCAGGAACACGCCGCGAAGACCTGCTGATGAAACCGGTTGATTTGCAGAAAATCTGGATACTGAGAAAAATCCTGCATCCTATGGATGAACTGGCGGCAATGGAATTCCTGCTGGACAAGATGAAAGTTTCCAAGACCAACAGCGAATTTTTTGAATCCATGAAACGCTAAGGCGAGTTTTCCATCTACCAAAAAAGCCCCGTTCTTTTGATGAAGAACGGGGCTTTTTTTTAGCGCTGTAGATTTATTGAATCAGAATTGCTGGCCAGTGGCATAGGCAATCAGTTCACGAACTCCGTTATAGTCCTGATCGACCGCCTTTTGATAACCGCTGATACCTACATTGGCAAGAATTTTACGGCCTTCAGGGCTGTTTTTCATACCAACCAGGGCAGATTGTATGCGCTTTCTTTGCATAAGGTTCATGTCCTTGCGCGCAACCCAGGGCATACTTTGAAAAGATTTACTGCGAGCCAGAACCTGAATATCTTCGCCCTTAATGGCATAGTGTTGCGCTGCTTTCTCCAGACCGCTGGAGTCATGACCGGCGGCATCGGCTATATGCCGGTAGGTATTCAATACCGCACCGCCGGCATTGCGTGAGAACATAACAAAATAATCACGATTTTGTTCCAGTCCGGCATTTTTCAGCATGGCGCGGGGTACAATATAGCTTTCCATGGATTGCGGGCCACCACCAAAAATAATGGACTTGCCGCGCAAATCATCCAGACTACCGATTTGGCTGTCTTTACGCACACTGAGCATGGACTGACTGCTGGTCTGACCGGCAATTTCCTGCGCGGCAATCACCCGGTATCCCAGTTCCTTGTGAGCGCGAACATAATGATACTGATTGGCCCGTACCAGATCGAACTCACCGGCGGCCATGCGTTTCCAGAATTTGCCGGCACTGCGTGGTACGATCAGTTCTACCGGACGATCCAGTTTGGAACTGAGATATTCAGCCAGTGGTTGATAGGCGGCACGGGTGGCGGATAAACTCCTGCAAGCCAGAATGCCGATACGCAGAGGTTTATTCTGTGTTTTTGAGACATCACTGATTTGTGCCTGGCTGCTGCTGAATGCCAGCATGCCGATCATAACGGCAACAAACAGTGCGCGAAAATGTGTGTACGTTTTTTTCTTTGTCATGTTCATGCTCTCCATGCGAATATGATTGCGCCCTGTTAGCAGGGTCTCAAGGTAAATCGTTACCTGGGGCTTATTGTTGTTGCTTTCGGTAAAGGGTGGAAGCGGTCGAATGCGCAGCCTGCTGTAAGCATTGGATGACGTTGTCTGTTTATTGTGCAGCAAGGGAGTATTGATCAAATGAAGGCCATGATACTTGCGGCCGGTCGGGGGGAAAGAATGCGCCCGCTAACGGATGATATTCCCAAACCCCTGCTGCCGGTAGCCGGCAAACCGCTTATCTTTTATCTGCTGGAAGCACTGGCCGATGCGGGTATCAGCCGGATTGTTATCAATCATGCTCATCTGGGTGAGCAGATAGAGCGTATTCTGGGCGATGGTGAATCATGGGGAGTCCGTATTCACTATTCGTATGAAGCCATGGCACTGGAAACCGCCGGAGGCATACAGCAGGCTCTGCCGCTGCTGGGTGATGAACCTTTTATTGTGGTGAATGGTGATATCTGGACAAACTTCGACTTCCGCTCTTTACACCTGCCGGCAAACAGTCTGGCGCATTTAATCATGGTGGATAATCCAGCGCATAATCCTGCCGGAGACTTTGCCTTGCAGCGGGGCTACCTGACTGCACAGACGGAAGGGCGGCTGACATTCAGCGGTATTGGTGTTTATCATCCGCAGCTGTTTGCAGCCTTGTCGGCAGGACGGGCGCCACTGGCGCCTTTGCTGCGCTCGGCCATGCTCCATCAGCAGGTAAGCGGAGAACGCTACAGCGGCCGCTGGTATGACATAGGTACACCGCAACGCCTGCAGCAAATTGACCGCGAATTGTCGGGTCTGGGATAACTTGTGGGGCAGGAAATTGCACACGGCGGTTTTTCTGAGCGGGATTTTGCCGAATTCAAACGTCGCCTGCAACGTGAAACGGCTATCCTGCAGGACTGGTTTGAGCAGGACAGGCTGGCGGCTGATGAACTCAGCCTGGGCTATGAACTGGAAGCCTGCATTATTGACCGTCAGGGAGAACCCCGGGCGGATATTCAGGCTTTGCTGCAACAGATAGACGACCCGGCAGCCGTGCCGGAACTGGCGCAATTCAATATAGAGTTAAATGGCGCGCCGGTGCAGGCCCGTGGTCATGCTTTTGACCGCTTTCATGATGAATTATCACAAATCTGGCAGCGCAGTTGCCGGGCGGCGCAACAGCGCCGGGGTGATCTGCTCATGGCCGGCATTTTGCCCACCTTGCAGCCGCAACATTTATGCCTGCAGAATATGTCACCGCTGCAGCGTTATCGTGCGCTTAATGAACAGGTCTTGCGGCTGCGTAAAGGGCGACCCTTGAAGCTGGATATTCACGGCCGGGATCATTTAAGCCTGCGGCATGAGGATGTCATGCTGGAAGCCGCCGCCACCTCTTTTCAGTTACACCTCAAGGTCAGACCGCAACAGGCGGTGGCTTTTTATAATGCCAGTAAAATAGTATCCGGCCCGATGGTGGCAGCCTGTGCCAATGCGCCCTTTTTGTTTGGCCGCTCATTATGGGATGAAACGCGCATACCCTTGTTTGAGCAAGCCGTGTCGGTGGGTGCGTCCGATCGCAGCCGTCGCGTAACTTTCGGTATTCGCTATGCCGAGCATTCCTTATTCGAGTGCTTTGCCGACAATCTTAGCCGTTATCCGGTGCTGTTGCCCAGGCTGATGTCGGAAGATGAACAAAGCCTGCCGCATTTACGCCTGCATAATGGCACCATCTGGCGCTGGAACCGGCCTTTGATCGGCTTTGATAACGACCGCCCGCATCTGCGTATTGAGCATCGTGTGATACCATCCGGCCCCACGGTAGTGGATGCCACCGCCAACGCGGCCTTGTATTATTGTCTGCTGAGTGGCTTGCAGACGCTCGCAGACCTGCCGCAGCGCCTGCCTTTTGAGCAAGCCCGCAATAATTTTTATGCTTGCGCGCGCCATGGTTTGCAGGCTGAAATAATCTGGCTGGATGGGCGCCAGCTATCGGTAAAAAAATTATTATTGCAGGAGTTGCTGCCACTGGCCGAGCAGGGGCTGCAGCAACTGGGTATAGAAAATGGCCGCTACTGGCTGGATATTGTTCACGAGCGGGTGGCCTCGGGACAGAACGGCGCGCAATGGCAGCGTGATTATGTGGCGCGCCACGATGCCGATATGTCGGCCTTGTTGCGGGCTTATCAGCAGCACCAGAAAAGTGGCCGGGCTGTACATAGCTGGAGCCTGAGTCGGACAGGCCCCTGGACAGGAACAGAAAATGAAACTGAGCGAATTTGATGATCTGCCGGATGGCCTGCTGCAGCTACCGGCTCAGCGTCTGTGTGAAGTTCTGACGGGCCCCAGCCTGATTCATTTGAGTGGCCGTCGTGCGGCTCCCCTGTTTCTTTCCGTGCTCATGCATGGCAATGAAGATGTCGGCTGGGAAGCGGTCAGAAGTCTGTTACAGCATTACACAAAAAATCAGGAAAAACTGCCGCGCAGCCTCAGTCTGTTTATCGGCAATATTGATGCCGCTGCTGCAGGCTTGCGCCATTTGCCTGAACAGCCGGACTACAACCGCGTGTGGCCGGGCACAGACCTGCCGCCTTCCGCCGAGCAGGACATGATGACGCAAGTGGTGCAGATCATGCGCCAGCGTAAGCCTTTCGCCAGCGTCGATCTGCATAACAACACCGGCCTGAATCCACATTACGCCTGTATTAACGATATTAATCCGCAAAACCTGCATTTGGCCACCCTGTTTTCGCGCACCGTGGTTTATTTTGTGCGCCCGCTGGGGGTGCAATCCATGGCCATGAGTCAACTGTGCCCGGCGGTAACGCTGGAATGCGGCAAGGTCGGGCAGGCTCACGGGGTGGATCATGCACGCGAATACATCCAGGCCTGTCTGCATTTGTCAGAGTTATCCGAGCATCCGCTGGCGCATGCGGATGTCGATCTGTTTCATACCGTAGCGGTGGTCAAGGTGTCTGCGGATGTTAGCCTGTCATTTGAGGAAAACAATCAGGATCTGACTTTTGCCAACGATCTGGATCACATGAATTTTCGTGAACTGCCGGCTGAAACCTGTCTGGCCGATGTGCGGGCAGGTGTCAAAATGCCTTTGCGGGTGTGTGCGGAGAATGGCGATGATGTCACGCAGCGTTTTTTCAATATCAAGCAGGGACAGTTGTTTACACGCATCCCTGTTATGCCTTCCATGTTAACGCGAGACACAGAGGTTATTCGCCAGGATTGCCTGTGTTATCTGATGGAAAGACTCGATCATCATGCTCTGGATCGAGCCTGACAGGGAAAGGCTGAAAAACTTATCCGCTTCAGGTAGAGTGGCGGATTCAAAGAACAGTTGTGAGCCGGTATTGCGCCGGTTCAAGTCTTAATGATGAATGATCAGGGGAAATTGATATGAGCGATAACCTAATAGCACCATCCATTCTTTCAGCTGACTTCGCCAAACTGGGTGAAGAAGTTGACAAGGTCCTCGCATCCGGCGCTGACGTAGTGCATTTCGATGTGATGGATAACCATTATGTGCCCAATCTGACCATTGGCCCGCTGGTGTGTGATGCTTTACGCAAGCATGGTGTCAGCGCACCGATTGATGTGCATCTCATGGTCAAGCCGGTCGATCGTATTATTCCTGATTTTGCCGCCGCCGGTGCCAGCTATATCACATTTCATCCAGAAGCCAGCGAGCACATTGACTGCAGCCTGCAACTGATTCAAAGCGAAGGCTGTAAATCCGGTCTGGTGTTTAATCCGGCTACCCCTTTGTCCTATCTGGATTATGTCATGGACAAGGTAGACATGATTCTGCTGATGTCGGTTAACCCCGGTTTTGGCGGACAAAGCTTTATTCCGGCCACTCTCGACAAACTGCGTCAGGCACGCAAGATGATTGATGACTCCGGGCTGGATATTCGTCTGGAAATCGACGGCGGTGTCAAAGTGGACAACATCCGTGAAATTAAAGAAGCCGGTGCCGATACTTTTGTAGCCGGTTCAGCCATTTTCGGTGCCGCCAGTGATGCTGATGCCAATCGTTACGATACCGTACTGGCTGCCATGCGCGCGGAACTGGCTAAAGCAGGCAGCTAGGATAATGTCTCTGAAAAAGCCGCAAATGGTCTTGATTGATGTGGACGGCACGCTGGTTGACAGCGTGCCGGATCTGGCCTGGTGCGTGGATGAAATGATGCGCCAGCTGGGTCGCCCCGCTTATGGTGAAGCCAAAGTACGCAACTGGGTGGGCAATGGTGTGGAAAGGCTGGTGCGCCGCGCTCTTATCGGTCAGCTGGATGGTGAGCCGGATGAGACAGATTTTGCCAAAGCCTATCCTGTTTTTCTTGATTTATACGCGCAGAATACCAGTAAGCGCTCAACCCTGTATCCCGGTGTTCAGGAAGGCCTTGAATATCTGCAATCAGCCGGTTACAAACTGGGCTGTGTTACCAACAAAGCGGAACAGTTTACCCTGCCTATTCTGAAAGACCTGGGTATTGCCGCTTATTTCTCCATTGTGGTCAGTGGCGATACGCTGGCACACAAAAAACCGCATCCCGCGCCTTTGTTGCACGCGGCTGAATTTTTCTCGGTGGAACCGGCGCATGCCACCATGCTGGGGGATTCGGTCAGTGACGTAAAAGCCGCGCGCGCCGCAGGCTTTCAGATTATCTGCATGAGTTACGGTTACAATCATGGAGTGGATATTCATGCAGCCAGTCCTGACGCGGTTATCGACAGCATGGCCGAACTGCAAGCGCTGCTTGAGTCGGTGGCCTGAATTCCTTAGACTAAGCCTTATGTATTTCCTCGCACAACACAAGTCACTCAAAACCGGAACACGATGGTAACGCCAGCGCGTTTTTTACAGGGTTTCAATTTGTGTGTTGTGTGGAGTAAATAATCGTGGATCAAAAACAGTTTGCAAAGCTGGCCGCCGCCGGCTTCAATCGTATTCCTGTCGTTTGTGAGGTGCTGGCCGATCTGGACACACCCTTAAGCGCCTACCTGAAACTGGCTGGCGGGGCTTATTCCTATTTGTTTGAATCGGTGCAGGGCGGTGAAAAATGGGGGCGTTACTCCATCATTGGCTTGCCCTGTCGCAGTCATGTGCGGGTAGATGGTCAACGTGTTCGTCTGATTGAAAACGGTCAGATTATTGAAGAACATCAGGTCGATGACCCTCTGCAATGGATTGAGCAATTCAAGCAACAGCACTGCGTAGCCGAATACGAAGGCCTGCCGCGCTTTACCGGCGGTCTGGTCGGTTATTTCGGTTACGATACCATTCGCTATGTTGAAAAACGACTGGCGCATGGCAGCAATCCAGACCAGATGGACACACCGGATATTCTGCTCATGGTATCCGATGAAGTGGTGGTGTTTGATAACCTGAAAGGTTGTCTGTACCTCATTGTGCATGTCGATCCATCGGCCGGTGAAACCCTGCAGCACGCGCATCGGCGTATTGCCGAACTGACCGCGAAGTTGAAACAGCCGTTGCCGGTCAGCCGGCCCCACAACGGGCGCAAGGTGAGCGAGGCCGACTTTATCTCCGGCTTCAGTGAAGCCGGCTTCAAACAGGCAGTTGAGCAATGCAAACAGTACATCTATGACGGTGACTGCATGCAGGTGGTGTTGTCGCAAAGACTGTCCATTCCTTTTCAGGCGCCGCCGCTGGATTTATATCGCGCGCTGCGTGGTTTGAACCCGTCGCCTTATATGTATTTTCTTGATCTGGATGATTTCCAGATAGTAGGTTCTTCACCGGAAATTCTCACCCGACTGGAAGATGGCGAAGTCACCGTGCGCCCGATTGCCGGTACGCGCCGGCGCGGGCATAACGAAGCCGAAGATCAGGCCATGGAAAAAGAACTGCTGGCCGACCCCAAAGAACTGGCTGAACATCTGATGCTGATTGATCTGGGACGTAACGATGCCGGCCGGGTAGCAAAAACCGGTACGGTGCAGCTGACCGATAAAATGATTGTCGAGCGTTATTCGCATGTTATGCACATTGTCTCCAATGTGACCGGCCAGCTGCGTGATGGCCTGACCGCCATGGACGTACTGCGAGCCACTTTTCCGGCCGGTACGGTGAGCGGCGCGCCCAAGATTCGCGCGATGGAAATTATTGATGAACTGGAACCGGTCAAGCGCGGTGTGTATTCCGGCGCGGTCGGCTATCTGGCCTGGAATGGCAACATGGATACCGCCATTGCCATTCGTACCGCGGTCATCAAAGACGGCACGCTGCACATACAGGCCGGCGCCGGCATTGTGGCTGATTCAATAGCGCAACTGGAATGGAAAGAAACCATGAACAAAGGGCGGGCGGTTTTCCGGGCGGTGGAACTGGCCGAAGCCGGGCTGCACCGCAATGCCTGTGAGGAGGACTGATCATGTTGCTGATGATTGACAATTATGACTCCTTCACCTGGAACCTGGTGCAATATTTTGCCGAATTGAAAGCCGATGTGCGGGTGCTGCGTAATGATGAAATCAGTGTGCCGGAAATGGCCGCACTGGCCCCCGAGTATCTGGTGATTTCTCCCGGCCCCTGTACACCGGCACAAGCGGGTGTATCGGTTGAGGCCATCAAAGCCTTTGCCGGGCGCATCCCCATACTGGGTGTGTGTCTCGGGCATCAGTCCATTGGCGTGGCCTTCGGCGGTAATATCGTACACGCCGGGCGCATCATGCACGGCAAGACCTCGCCGGTGTATCACAGCAACCGCGGCGTATTCAGCGGCCTGGATCAGCCGTTTCAGGCAACCCGCTATCATTCACTGGTGATTGAACGTGAAAGCCTGCCGGACTGTCTCGAAATAACCGCCTGGACACAGCAGCCAAACGGGGATATGGAGGCCATCATGGGGGTGCGGCACAAACAGTTCAATGTGCAGGGTGTGCAGTTTCACCCGGAATCCATACTCACCCATCAGGGGCATGAATTGCTGCAGAACTTTCTGGACGGAAAATAGCCATGCTTATGCCCCAGGCCATTCAACAGGTAATTGACGGTCATTCACTGGATAGTGAACAAATGACCGAAGTGATGCATACCATCATGACCGGTGGCGCAACCGATGCTCAGATTGGCGGTTTTCTGATCGGTTTGCGCATGAAAGGCGAAACGGTGAGTGAAATTGCCGCTGCCGCCCGGGTCATGCGCAAGCTTGCCAGTGGTGTGAATATCAGCGGCCTGTCGCATACCCTGGATATTGTCGGCACCGGCGGCGACAGCTCCGGCACCTTCAATATCTCCACCGCCAGTATGTTTGTCGCCGCTGCGGCCGGTTGTCGTGTGGCCAAGCATGGCAATCGTTCGGTATCCAGCAAATCCGGCAGCGCCGATGCCCTGGAAGCGGCCGGCATTCGTCTGGATTTGAACAGTGAGCAGGTCGCTCAATGTGTGCGCGAACTGGGCGTGGGCTTTATGTTCGCGCCGGCACATCACAGCGCCATGAAGCACGCCATCGCCGCGCGCAAGCAAATGGGTGTGCGTACCATTTTCAATATACTGGGGCCTTTAACCAATCCGGCCGGCACTCCCAATCAGCTGCTGGGCGTGTTTTCCGAAGCCTTGCTGGAACCGATGGCATTGGTGCTGCAGGAATTGGGCAGTCACCATGTGATGGTGGTGCATTCACGCGATGGTCTGGATGAAATCAGTGTGGCCGATAGCACTGATGTGGCAGAATTGCGTGATGGCCAGATTCTCCGCTACAGCCTGTCGCCGGAAGATTTTGGCATACAGCGCAGCTGTCTGGATGATCTGAAAGTAGAGGACGCGCACGGCAGTCTGGCCATGATTCGTGCCTTGCTGGACAACCAGCCCGGTGCGGCACGTGATATTGTGCAACTGAACGCAGGCGCGGCCATTTATGTGGCCGGTGTAGCCGACAGTCTGGCGCAAGGCATGCAACAGGCTGACGCCGCCATCAGCAGCGGAGCAGCACGTAAAAGACTGGATCAATTGATTGTGATGACGCAGGGTTTTGACAGCCATGACTGATACCCCGGATATTCTAAAAAAAATCGTAGCTCGCAAAGGCGAAGAAATACAACAACGGCAACAGCAGGTAGCACAGCAGCAACTGATTGAACTGTTACCGGATGCCTCGGCCACGCGTGGTTTCGTGCAAGCCTTACGGCAGAAAATATCGGCCGGCCAGTCTGCCGTTATTGCCGAAATCAAAAAAGCCTCGCCCAGCAAAGGGGTATTGCGTGAAGACTTTCAGCCGGCCGAAATTGCGCAAAGCTACGCGGCAGGCGGCGCCGCCTGTCTGTCGGTACTTACCGATATTGATTTTTTTCAGGGCGCAGACAGCTATTTGCTGCAAGCCCGCAAGGCCTGTGAATTGCCGGTATTGCGCAAGGATTTTGTCATTGATCCCTATCAGGTGTACGAAGCGCGACTCCTGGGAGCGGATTGCATACTGCTCATCGTGGCCTGTTTAGCGGATGAACAGCTCCGCACTCTAAGCGCTTTGGCGCATGAGCTGGGTATGGATGTGCTCATCGAAGTGCATGATGAAGCCGAATTGCAACGCGCCTTGCAAGTGGATACCCCCATGATCGGCATCAATAACCGTAATCTGCGTACTTTTGAAACCCGCCTGCAAACCACCTGGGAATTGCTGCAGCAAATACCGTCACAGCGACTGGTGGTTACCGAAAGCGGTATTCACAGCCGTGATGATGTGGCCGCCATGCGTGAGCATGATGTACATGCCTTTCTGGTGGGCGAGGCCTTTATGCGAGCCGCTAATCCGGGCGAAAAACTGCAACAATTATTCGTATAGCCTACCGCTTGCCACGCACGGAACCAGCTGGATAGCTCCCCTCTTTGGCAAAGAGGGGCCAGGGGAGATTGGAAGTCAATCATGTACGGAGCGGTTTAAATCCCCCTGAGTCCCCCTTTGCCAAAGGGGGGTGGAAGAGCAAATATGTGCACAGTCCCAGTGCGCAGTCCCAGCGCGCAGGCATGCGGCAGGATGGCTAGAAAACTAACTCAGCGAGTTCCCAGCACCACAATAGTTTTGCCCTTTACGTTGATCAGGTTCTGCTCATCCAGATTCTTCAGAACACGCCCCGCCATTTCGCGGGAGCAGCCCACAATTCGACCTATTTCCTGGCGGGTAATACGGATCTGCATGCCGTCAGGATGCGTCATGGCATCCGGTTGCCGGGTCAGCTCCAGCAAGGTGCCGGCGATGCGTCCGGTGACATCCAGAAAAGCCAGATGCCCTACTTTGCGGCTGGTATGCAGCAGGCGCTTGGTCAGCTCGGTACCAAAGGCCATGAGTATTTGTTTGGCGTAGGGCTGCAACTCGCCATCCAGCAACTGATTTAGCTTGTTGTAACTGATCTCGGCCAGTTCGCAGGCACTGCGGGTGCGTACCAGAACGCTGCGCTTGGGGGTGGGAATAAACAGCCCCATCTCACCGATAAAAGCACCTTTATTGAGATAATCCAGAATAATTTCACGGCCATCGTCATCATCCATAATAATACTGACGGTGCCCTCAACAATATAATAAAGCACGTCCGCATCATCATCAGGACGGATAAAATCGGTCTTGGCCGGGTATTTTCTACGGTGACAATGACTGAGAAATGCACCCAGCCAGGCGGGTGGAGGCTCAGGTTTTTTAATTTCCATGCACGGAAAGTACTGCAAAGGTGATAAAATTGCCACTGAAAATTAATGATTTTTTCAATCCTGAGAAGCCGTTCAGGTGATATGCTTTACCGGATCGGTAAATAAATGGTTTTGAAGCATGAAAACGACAATAAAATGGCTGGATGGTAAAACGATGGTCGGACGCACCGAAAGCGGTCATGCGCTGGTCATGGACGGCCCGCCGGATCTGGGTGGGCGTAATCTGGGCCCACGACCAATGGAGATGCTGTTATTGGGGCTGGGTGGCTGTACAGAATTTGATGTACTCATGATTCTGCAAAAAGCGCGCCAGAACGTGAGCGGCTGTGAAGTACAGATAGAAGCCGAACGCGCTGCTGAAGTACCCAAGGTATTTACCAGAATTCATGTGCATTTTGTTGTAACAGGACATGATCTGAACGAACAGCGGGTAAAGCGCGCGGTTGATTTAAGTGCGGAAAAATATTGTTCCGCTTCCATTATGCTGGCCCGGACGGCGGCTATTACTCACAGTTATGAAATTATCCATGCACACTGAACAACAGGCTTTTGATACGCTGGTGGACGAGTTTTTTCAGGGCTGGTGCCGCTACCATCCCGAGGCCGTCTATCACCAGGCCGGCGATGCGGATCTGGCAGCCCTGCAACTGGTAGATGATGATGATACCCGGGTTTTGTGTTCCTGGCTGGAATCCCTGCTCATCGGTCTGGACGAAATTAACCTGGCCGATCTGGATAAACAGCATCGCACAGAATTTCTCTGGTTAAGCCGTTATGTGCTGATTGAGCGCCGTTCCCTGTGCGGTCAGGACTGGCGTTTGCATGACCCGCTGGCCTGGGTGGAGCGTATTCAACTGGGGCTGGGTATTTCACAGGCCGGCAGCCAGGAGCAGATTGATCCAAAAGCACTGGCCCTGTTGCCTGATTTTATTCGTCATGCCTGCGGGTTGCTGGAACAGGGGCGGCCGATTGCCTCTTATTTCCAACAGGCCGCACAGAATCAGCTGGCTCATTTATTGTGCGAGTTGAAGCAGGCGCATGTGACGCGTTCCGCCCGCACGCAGGCAAGCGACCGGGAGGATCTGCTGCAGCAGGCCATTCGTTCCCTGCAGTCTTTTGATGACCATTTACGAACGCTGGATCTTTTGCAGGATGAATCCAGTCTGCCGCTTACGGTTGGCTACGAGCAAAACCTGCAATTACATTATGGAATTAACCGTTCTATTCCCTGGCTGCAATCCTGGTTGCAGTACAGTATTGAAAATGCACAGCAGGCATGGCAACGGGCCACGGAAAAGTCATCAGAGCTTGAACATTACCGTACTGATGCCGGGCAACGATTGAATGAAGCCTGCCAGCAGGCACGGCAATTTGTTGCTGATCATGAATGGTTCGATTTGAATCCAGTAGCAGACTTGTCGATACACCCGGCTAAACCCTGTCAGGCATCTGCCGCGGTGCTGGAATATTGGCCGCAGCCTGCCTGTGCTCCGGAATTATATCTGTCCGTACCGGAAGCCGGTTTAAGTCAGGCGCAAATCAACAGCCTGGCCTGGCGTTTTGCCTGGCCCGGTCAGCATTTGATCAGCCAGATGCATATCCATTCCAAAGTGGCGCAGCGTCCCATACGGCGCTATTTGAACAGTAAAGCCTGGCCGGTATGCTGGCAATTGTATGCCGAAGATTTAATGTGGCACAGCGGCGCAAGTGAAGGCGCCGATGGCGAACAGCCATTGTTATTCAATCAGTTGCAACAACTGGCGCTGGCGCAGGCTGATTTTGATCTGAACCGGGGCCTGTCGGTTGCAGAAGTAAGAGACAGGCTGCAGGCAGTGCCGGGTATGACAGCAGCCTCGGTCGCGCACAGCCTGGTGGCAATCACACGTTATCCCGGCAAGCAACTGGCGGCTGTTTACTGGTGGCTTTTATTGCGCGCAGCGCGACAACAGCTGGCCGCATCAGAGAAATCACTGCAAGACTTCCATAACAGGCTGCTGACAGCCGGGCCGGTGCCCTTACCCTGGTTGTTGTCTGATTTACTGGGAGAAAAAAACCTGCAGATGATTGAGTCTCAAATAGCGCATGAATAAACCGGCCAAAACACTGGGTATGTCGCATGTGGCCTTGTATGTACAGGATCTGGCCGCCTGTGAAGCCTTTTATTGTGACTTGCTGGGTATGCAGGTGGAATGGCGACCGGATGCGGAAAATGTTTATCTGACTTCCGGAAAGGATAATCTGGCGCTGCATCATCAGCCCGCTATGCAGCCGGATGAAAGCCGCCAGCGTCTCGATCATATCGGCTTTTTTATCCGCAGTCCCGCTGAAGTGGATGACTGGTTTGCCTACCTGCAACAGCAGGGCGTAGCGATGCGCGCCGCGCCCCGCACTCATCGCGATGGCGCGCGCAGTTTTTATTGTCAGGACCCGGATGGCACCAGCGTACAGATTATTTATCATCCACCCGTTAGCGGCTGAAATGCATCATGTCCGATAAGCTGCGCCTGCACGGCTTCAATAATCTGACCAAAACGCTCAGTTTCAACATTTATGATGTTTGTTATGCCGGCTCTCCGGCGCAGGTGCAAGCCTATCTGGATTATATCGACGAAGCCTACAACGCCGAGCGTCTGACGCAAATTTTAACCGATGTGGCGGATATTATCGGCGCCAATATTCTGAATATAGCACGCCAGGATTATGAGCCGCAGGGTGCCAGTGTCACCCTGCTGATTTCGGAAGAAGCCATCGCGGCACAAAGCCTGTCGAACAGTCCCTCGCCGGGGCCTTTTCCGGATGCACTGGTAGCGCATCTGGATAAAAGTCATTTGACCGTGCATACCTATCCGGAAAGCCATCCCGATCACGGTATCAGTACTTTCCGGGTGGATATAGACGTAGCCACCTGCGGGCGTGTTTCCCCCCTGAAGGCGCTCAATTATCTGATTCATTCGTTCGAATCCGACATTGTGATACTGGATTACCGGGTACGAGGTTTCACCCGCGATGTGGAAGGCAACAAGCATTTCATGGATCACAAAATCAATTCCATTCAGGATTACCTCAGTGATGACAGTAAAAACAGTTATGAAATGATGGATGTCAATGTATATCAGGAAAACATTTTTCACACGAAAATGAAACGCAAGGCGTTTGATCTGGACAAATACCTGTTCGCTCGTAATGCGCAACAACTTCCCGAGCAACAAGTGCAGTTGGTCAGTCAGCATCTACAGCGTGAAATACAGGAAATTTTTCGCGGACGCGATTTACCCACAGGATAATTACTATGAATGAAAGACATTATTCACCACTGGATCATTGGCTGATCAATGCCGACCAGGCCCTGCGCACCCTGTTCGGCAAGCCGTTGGTCACCGAGCGCCCTGATCCGGCCAATAGCGTTGAGGAAGGCGAACTGAATGATGCCGAGCGTGATCACAGCGCCCGCCTGATGCGCATCAACCATACCGGAGAAGTGTGCGCGCAGGCGCTTTATCAGGGGCAGGCGCTGACCGCTAAAAACGAAGCAACCCGCCAAAGCCTGCAACGCGCCGCGCAAGAGGAAAATGATCACCTGGAGTGGTGCGAACAGCGCATAAAGCAACTGGACAGCCGCACCAGCCTGCTCAACCCGCTGTTTTATATGGGCTCATTCGCACTGGGTGCGGCCGCCGGACTGGCCGGAGATAAATGGAGCCTGGGCTTTGTCGCCGAAACCGAGCATCAGGTAGAAAAGCATCTGCAGGAACACCAGCAGCAGATTCCGCAAAGCGACAAAAAAACCCACGCCATCCTGCAACAAATGAAAGAAGATGAAATACGCCATGCTGACAATGCCATCAAACAGGGAGCGGCACCTCTGCCCACAGCCATACAAAAAGCCATGCAGGCCAGCTCAAAGCTGATGACCGGCTCGGTTTATTATATTTAGTGTCCGGCAGAAAACTCGCTATTTTCGAGGGGCTATGACCCCGCCCGCCGTCGAATTCAGTCAATTGCCTGCATTTTTGGC
>JAHXHF010000014.1 GCA_025656895.1 gamma proteobacterium symbiont of Bathyaustriella thionipta | reverse complement strand
GGTGTAAATATGATCACCACCCAGTACGATAATATATACACCATGGATTATGCCCAGATGCTGTTGCACCATGTTCAGCACGAAGCCGATTTCACCGTGGGCTGTATTGAAGTAGCGCGTGAAGAAGCCAAAGAATTTGGCGTAATGTCGGTTGATGAAGAGCATCGTATTACCAAATTTGTAGAAAAACCGGATGAGCCCGAATGCATTCCCGGCAAAGCGGATACCGCTCTGGCTTCCATGGGCATCTATGTTTTTTCCACCAGCGCGCTCTACAATCTGCTCATTCATGATGCGGATGATCCCGAATCCTCGCATGATTTCGGCAAGGACATCATTCCTTCCAGCCTGAAAAGCTGCCGCGCAATTGCCTATCCGTTCCGCAGTCAGGGTGAAGCACCGGCTTACTGGCGTGATGTGGGGACTATTGATTCCTATTGGGAAGCCAATATGGAACTGTGCGGTATTGACCCGGAATTAAATCTGTATGACCGCAACTGGCCTATCTGGACTTATCAAACCCAGCATCCACCCGCCAAATTTATTTTTGATGACGAAGGTCGCCGTGGTGAAGCCATTGATTCACTGATATCCGGTGGCTGCATCCTTTCGGGTGCGCGAGTCAAACGCTCGGTTATCTTTTTTGCCACCACCATCGGCAGCTATAGCATCATCAAAGACAGCGTTATTCTACCCAAAGTGACCATCGGCAGAAACTGCCATATCACCAAAGCCATTATCGACAAAGGCTGTGTCATACCGGATGGCACCATTATTGGTGAAGACCATGAAGAAGATGCCCGTCGTTTCCATGTCACCGAGCAGGGCAATGTGCTGGTAACACCTGCCATGCTGGGACAGAATCTGTACGGTCCACCGACCGACAATATCTGACATACGGCATCTCCCGACAAGGAAAGAAGCACTATGAAGTTTGTACTTTGCTGGCATATGCACCAGCCCTGTTATCGTGAAGGTCTGCACGGTGAGTATCGCCTGCCGTGGGTGTATTTACACGCGATTAAAGATTACACCGATATGGTGGCGCACCTGGAGCAACATCCGGGTATGCGTCTGGTGGTTAATTTTGCCCCCGTACTACTGGAACAACTGCTGGATTACAGCGAACAGATTGCACAGTTCCTCAAACATGGCACAACCATGAAAGAGCCGCTGCTGAATCTGCTGGCGGGCGCCACCGCCATTCCGCAAGACAGTGCATCGCGGCATAAAATTGTGCAGGATTGCCAACGTGCCCATGGCCCCAGAATGATTGAGCCTTATACTCCCTATCGTAAATTACTGCACTGGACATCAGATGACAGCAGCGACATCAGCGATGAACAATGCAGTGGTCTGCCACTGAGTTACCTGGGTGAACAATATTTTCTGGATCTGCTGACCTGGTACCATCTCAGCTGGCTTGGCCATTCACTGAAACGTGAGCCGCTGGTCAAACGCCTCATGCAACAGGCCTGTCATTTTTCAGATGTGGATCGCCACCAGCTACTGGGGCTGATCGGCAATGCCATCAGTGAAATTATTCCGCGTTACCGGGCGCTGGCTGAGAGTGGCCAGATTGAACTGTCGATGACGCCTTACGGTCATCCCATTGTACCATTATTGAATGATTTCAATAATATGCAATGCTCCCAACCGGACGCGCCCAGACCCGGCAGTAACCACTACCCGGGTGGTGCAGAGCGTAATCACTGGCACATGCAAAAAGGTTTTGAGTTATTTGAAAAACATTTTGGCATACGTCCCAAAGGCGTGTGGCTGTCTGAAGGTGCTGTCAGTGCGGATGCCCTGCAACTGCTGGATGAATACGACATTCAATGGACTGCCTCGGGTGAAGGCGTATGGCGCAACAGCGCGCGCCTGTCTGAACATGATCATGACAACATCCAGAGTAAACGCAGCCTGTTTCAACCTTTTCAGCTGGAAGGCAGCAACACACGTCTGTTTTTCCGTGATGACGGCCTGTCGGATTTAATCGGTTTTGAATACAGCAACTGGGCGGCCGATGACGCGGTTGCCAATTTCACTCACCACATCCGCAGTATCGGCAAATTTCTGGGTGATGATGTGCACGGCAAAGTGGTCAGCGTTATTCTTGATGGCGAAAATGCCTGGGAATATTACCCGGATAATGGCCATTATTTTCTGGATAAGCTGTATGCCGAACTCTCCGCTGACGAAGACATTGAACTTCTGACTTTTTCAGAAGCCGCCGCGCTAACCCCCAAGCCGCTGCAACAACTTTGCCCGGGAAGCTGGGTGTATGGTTCCTTTTCCACCTGGATTGGACAGGCCGATAAAAACCGCGCCTGGGATCTGCTGGTGGAAGCCAAACACGTTTACGACCGCGCCATCAGTAGTGGTCAGTTAAGCACATCACAGCGGCAGGATATTGACCGTCAGCTGGGTATCTGCGAAGGCTCAGACTGGTTCTGGTGGTTCGGTGACTATAACCCGTCCGATTCGGTACAGGATTTCGATATTTTGTTCCGCCAGCAATTGCATTTACTGTATAGAATGCTGGGTGAAATGCCCCCTGCCAGTCTTGATGTTCAGCTTTCTCATGGCGGTGGTAATGCCGAGAATTCCGGCACCATGCGGCGTAACGCATGATGCAGGCAAGCACCATATTGATGGCTGCACTAAAGCCAGACTACTAAGCTGATGACAGATTGCCCACTTCTGCAACGTCGCTCCGGCATCCTGCTGCATCCCAGCAGCCTGCCTTCCGGTCAACTGGATGAAGACGCATTTCACTGGCTGGATTTTTTACAGCAGGCCGGACAAAGCGTGTGGCAGTTTCTGCCGCTGGGCATACCCTCAAGCGGTCTGTCTCCCTATCAATGCCTGTCTGCTTTTGCGGTCAATCCTGCCCTGTTTGCAGCTGATGAACATACACAGGTTAATGTACAGGACAGCCACTACCAGGTGTGGGCCGAACAACAAGCTTACTGGCTGAATGATTTTGTGCATTTCATGTTATTGAAATCCATGCACCACGGACAGGCCTGGTTTGCATGGCCCGATTACTACCGTGACCGCCACGCCAATGTACTGCGCGAACTGGAAGTCAGCCACCGGCATGAATTGAATGCCTTGCGCTGGCAACAATTCTGTCTGCATCGGCAGTGGATGAAAATACGCCAATACGCTCATCAGAAGGGTATCTATTTATTCGGCGACATGCCTATTTTTGTTGCCCATGACAGTGCCGATGTATGGGCCTCTCCGCAAAATTTCCTGCTGGATCATCTCGGCATGCCCACTGTCGTAACCGGCGTACCACCCGATTATTTTTCGGCCACCGGGCAACGCTGGGGCAATCCGCATTACGATTGGGAAAGTATGCAAAGCGATGGCTTCTGTTGGTGGAAAGCCCGCATTGAACATCATTTCTCCTGGTTTGATATTGTGCGTATTGACCATTTTCGCGGGCTGGAAGCTGCCTGGGTAATTAATGCGGACTGTGAAACAGCCGTAGATGGCCATTGGCAAAAAGCACCCGGTGCTGCGCTGCTGCAACAGGTACAGGAGCACATAGGGCAACTGCCTCTGGTAGCGGAAGATCTGGGAGTCATTACCGAAGAAGTAGTTGCTCTGCGCAAACAGTTTCATTTACCCGGCATGGCCGTTCTGCAGTTTTCTTTTGACGCCTTTGAAGACAACCCGCATAAACCGCAAAATATTCACCCGGATACGGTGGTTTATACCGGCACCCATGATAACGACACCAGCCGTGGCTGGTTCGATAGCCTGAACGAACAGGAACAACAACAGGTTATGCAGCTACTGCAGGTAAGTGACGCGGAACAGGTTGTTCCCGCCCTGCTGGAACAGGCTTCAGCCAGCCGCGCCCATCTGTCTATCCTGCCCTTGCAGGATTTGCTGGCACTGGGTTCGGAAGCCCGTATGAACACGCCGGGAACCACCACAGGCAACTGGCTGTGGCAGTTTTGCTGGGATCAGATGGATGCCAGCATGGCAGAACGCCTCAAACAACTCAGTATTCAAAACAAGCGGTTACAAAATCATGCCTGAAAAACAACAGCTACAGGATATACAACGGGGCCACGCACACGACCCATTCGCCTTTCTGGGCGCTCACCCAACAAGCAGCGGAGAAACACGGGTTCGCGCCTTTCTACCAATGGCCGAGTCAGTGCAAATAGCCGGCGTGGGTCACATGCATCGCATTCCCAAAAGTGACTGTTTTCAGCTGAATGTAAAGCAAGGTGTCACACTGCCCACCCACTATGAACTGGAATGGATCGAAAAAGGAAACGCACGTAAACACCGGCAAATATCACCTTACAGTTTTGACCCGCAGATAGGAGAGCTGGATCTGCACCTGTTTCAGGAGGGTAAACATCATCATGCCTGGCATTTTCTGGGCGCGCAAATGGCTCATATAGACGGTGTACAGGGCTGCCGCTTCGGCGTTTGGGCACCCGGTGTCAAACGCATCAGCGTGGTGGGTGATTTCAACGGCTGGGACGGCCGCCGCCATCCCATGCGCAGCCGTGGCGCATCCGGGGTGTGGGAATTATTCATACCCGGCCTGCAGCCGGGAGATCACTATAAATATGAAATCCTGTCACGCGCCGCTCATGTGTTTACCAAAACCGATCCTTATGCCCGGCAGATGTCGCTCAGGCCGGAAACCACTTCCAGCATAGCCATTGCCGACACGCATGAATGGCAGGATCAGAGCTGGATACAGCAGCGTGAACAATTCGACTGGCAGCATCAGCCGGTCAGTATTTACGAAATGCACGCCGCTTCCTGGCGTAAAGACAAGGACGGTGCTTTTCTTACCTGGCGACAGTTGGCCGAACAACTGATTCCCTGGGTCAGGAAACTGGGATATACCCATATTGAACTGCTGCCGATTATGGAGCATCCGCTGGATGAATCCTGGGGCTATCAGGTATCCGGTTATTTTGCACCCACCGCGCGCCACGGCTCACCGGATGATTTCCGTTATTTTGTTGATCAATGCCACCAGCACAATATTGGCGTTTTACTGGACTGGGTACCGGCTCATTTTCCCAAGGATGATTTTGCTCTGGCACGTTTTACCGGCGAACCCACCTACGAACACCCGGACCCGAAACGCGGTGAGCACCGTGACTGGGGCACACTGATTTTCGATTATGGCCGCAATGAGGTGCACAACTTTCTGCTCACCAATGCCCTGTACTGGCTGGAAGAATTTCATCTGGACGGGCTGCGTGTGGATGCGGTCGCTTCCATGCTGTATCTGGATTATTCGCGCGAAGCCGGTGAATGGACACCCAATCAGTACGGTGGCCGCGAGAACCTGGAAGCCATACACTTTCTGCGTGAAATGAACCGCACCGTACACGGTAATTTTCCCGGTGTATTAACCATTGCCGAAGAATCCACCGCCTGGCCGATGGTGTCACGACCGCTGGAACTGGGTGGACTGGGTTTCAGCATGAAATGGAACATGGGCTGGATGAATGACAGTCTGGCTTATATTGAAGCCGACCCGGTTTATCGTAAATACAATCACGACAAACTGACCTTCGGGCAACTGTATGCCTGGACGGAAAACTTTGTACTGCCACTTTCACACGATGAAGTGGTGCATGAAAAGCGCAGCCTGCTGGACAAAATGCCCGGCGACCTGTGGCAGAAATTTGCCAATCTGCGGCTGTTTTATGCCTGGCAATATGCCCACCCCGGTAAAAAACTGCTGTTTATGGGCGGCGAACTGGGGCAATGGCAGGAATGGAATGCCACCGGTGAACTTGACTGGCCATTGCTGGATGCAGACAACCATGCCGGACTGAGCAAACTGATCAGCGACTTGAACCAACTGTACCGGCAGCAACCCGGCCTGCATCACCATGACCACGATCCGGCCGGCTTCCGCTGGATTGATTGTCATGACAGTGATCAATCCGCCATCAGCTTTATACGCTCTTCAGAAAATCCGGCTGACAGTATTATCTGTATTCTTAACTTCACCCCGGTCACGCGCAATCATTATCGTGTGGGCGTGCCAGATGGCGGCCATTATGGTGAAATCATGAATACCGATTCCGCTTATTATGCCGGCAGCAATGTCAGCAATGGTGAACACATCAAGGTGGAAAATATTGCCTGGATGGGCTTTGAACAATCCATTGAAATTACCCTGCCACCGCTGGGGGCTATTTTTCTGAAAGGTGACGTATGAAAATACTCTACTGCGTCAGTGAGATATATCCACTGGTAAAGACCGGTGGATTAGGTGATGTGGCCTGGAGCCTGCCACGTGCTCTGGTCAGACAGGGGCTGGATGTGCGTCTGTTACTGCCAGCTTACCGGGAAGTATTACGGCAGGTTGAAAATGTACGCATTCTCGGCTGGCTGGCAATTGACGGCCCGGGTGGCCCGCGTGAGGTGCGTATTCTGCAAGCCAGTCCGAAAGGCTTTTCCATGCCGCTGTGGCTGGTGGACTGCGCCGAATTGTTTGACCGCCCCGGTAATCCCTATCTGGGGCCGGACGGTCATGACTGGCCGGATAACGCGCAACGCTACGCCTGCTTCTCCCGGGTAGCCGCCAAATTAGGCGTTGATGCCCTGCAACTGGACTGGCGACCCGATGTGGTACACAGCCATGACTGGCAGACAGGGCTGGTATCGGCCTTTCTGACGCTTGAAGCCAATCCGCCCCGCAGTATTTTTACAGTACACAATCTGGCTTATGGTGGACATTTCTCGTATGAGGAATTTCAGAATCTGCAACTGCCGGGTAACTGGTGGGATACCGATGCGATGGAATTTTATTTCGGCTTTTCCATGCTGAAAGCCGGCCTTACTTTTTCCGATGCCATTACCACGGTCAGCCCCACCTATGCGCGTGAAATTGCCACACCACAGTTCGGCTATGGCATGGATGGCATACTGGCGGCGAATCCGCACAAACTTTACGGCATACTCAATGGCGTGGACGAGGAAACCTGGAACCCGGAAGCCGACCCCTATCTGAAAGCCCATTATTCAGCCAAAAGACGCAACCCCGGCAAGCGTAAAAACAAACGCACGCTGCTGAAAAAGCTGGGTTGCAAGAATGCCGATACACAGCAGGATAAACCCCTGTTCGGTATGGTCAGCCGCCTGGTTGAACAAAAAGGCGTGGATATGGTAATTGAAGCCATCCCGCCCATGCTGGAATACAATGACATCTGCTTTGCCATCATCGGCAGTGGCGACCCGCAGCTGGAAAGCCAGTTGCAGGAACTGGCTGAAAAATATCCCGATCAGGTCATGCTGTTTATCGGTTATTCTGAAAAACTGGCACATCTGCTGGAAGCCGGAGCCGATTATTTTCTCATGCCCTCGCGCTTTGAACCCTGCGGTCTGAACCAGCTATACAGCCTGCGTTACGGTACTTTACCCATAGTGCATCATGTTGGCGGACTGGCCGATACCGTTACCGATGCCAATGAAGAAAACCTGTTGAATAATACCGCCACCGGCTTTGTGTTCCACCATCCCGGCAGTAGTGCGCTGATTGAAACCATGCAGCGTGCTTTGTCACTGTATCACCACCCGCGTTACTGGAATCAATTGCAGCGCAATGCCATGCAACAGGATTTCAGCTGGAAACAAAGCGCTGAACGTTATCGGTTATTATACGCCGACAAAAATCCCTGAAACGGAATCAATCTCCTATGAACTCCAAGCATTATCAAAGCCTGTGCCAATTACCCAAAATGGATTCACTGCCGACCGATGCAAAATCGTTACGGGTGGATTTTGAACATTATCTGACCCACCATCTGGGCCATTTTCTGGGCTGCCGTCCTGTCTATATCTATCAGGCGGTCGCTCTCACCACGCGCGACCGGCTGATGAGTTCCTGGCGCAATACCTGGCGCGAGTTTGTTCAACCCGGAACCCGCCGTGCATGGTATATGTCACTGGAATTTTTAATGGGGCGCGCGCTGGGTAATCATTTACTCAATCTGGATTTGGAAGACAGCAGCCGTGAAGCTCTCGGTCATTGCGCTCTGAAACTGGAAGAGATCGCCGACGAAGAAGCCGATGCCGGACTTGGCAATGGTGGCCTGGGTCGTCTGGCGGCCTGCTTCATGGACAGTTGCGCGCGTCTGCAACTGCCCATTGTGGGCTATGGTCTGCGTTATGAATACGGCATGTTCCATCAGTTTCTGGAAGACGGTTTTCAGTTCGAAGAACCGGATCACTGGTTACGTGATGGTAATCCGTGGGAACTGGAACGCCCGGAATATACCCAGCGAGTACATTTTGGTGGTCACACGGAATATTTTCACGACCAGGACAATCAACTTAAAGTACGCTGGGTCGATACCGAAGATGTGCTGGCCGTGCCTTATGACATGCCCATATCCGGCTTCAAAAACCATACCATCAATACCCTGCGGCTATGGAAAGCCACCACCACCGATGAATTCAATCTGAGTGAATTCAATGCCGGCAGTTATACCGAATCGGTGGCTGCCAAAAATGAAGCCGAACACATCAGCATGGTCTTGTATCCCAATGACAGCAGCGAAAACGGCAAGGAACTGCGTCTGCGTCAACAATATTTTCTGGCATCGGCCAGCCTGCAGGATGTGTTTCAACTGTGGGAGCAGATTGAAGGCGCGGATTACAGCCATTTTGCCAAACAGAATGTTTTTCAAATGAATGATACCCATCCCACCATTGCGGTGGCTGAACTGATGCGTATTTTAATGGATGAAAAAGGTCTGGGCTGGGATCAATCCTGGAAAATCACCCAGCAATCACTGGCCTATACCAACCATACCCTGCTGCCGGAAGCACTGGAACGCTGGTCGGTAAAACTGTTCAAAAAATTATTACCGCGTTTGCTGGAAATTATTTATGAAATCAACGCGCATTTTCTGCATGAGGTAGCGCTCCACTGGCCGGGTGATACGCAGCGCCTGAGACGCATGTCCATTATCGAGGAAGGCCCTGAACCACAGGTGCGTATGGCTTATCTGGCCATAGTCGGCAGCTTCTCGGTCAATGGGGTTGCCAAACTGCATTCAGATCTGCTGCGCAAAGGCCTGTTTCATGATTTTTATGAAATGTGGCCACAAAAATTCAATAACAAAACCAACGGTGTTACTCCCAGACGCTGGATTGCACACGCCAATCCGGCCATGACCCGGCTCATCAGCAGTAAAATCGGTGAAGGCTGGATCAGTGATCTCAGCCAGATTCACAAGCTGGCAAAATACGCGGACGACAAACATCATAAATTCCAGAAAAACTGGCATCATGTAAAACAACAGAACAAACAACGCATGGCGGCTCTGGTTGAAAAACGTACCGGTATCCACTTTGATACAGACGCGCTTTTTTCCGTGCAGGTAAAACGCATACATGAATACAAGCGTCAGTTACTCAATCTGCTGCATGTTATTCATTTATACATCCGCATAAAAAAAGGCCATACCGAGAACATGGTGAAACGCTGTGTACTGATTGGTGGTAAAGCCGCTCCCGGTTATTATGTGGCCAAACAAATCATTAAACTGATTAACAATGTGGCCGCCACCATCAATGATGACCCGGATACCGGCGGGCTTCTGAAACTGGCTTTCTTTCCGAACTATCAGGTTACCAGCATGGAAACCATTGCTCCGGGCGCTGATCTGTCGGAACAGATTTCAACCGCCGGCAAGGAAGCTTCCGGAACCGGCAATATGAAATTCATGATGAACGGTGCACTCACTATCGGTACTTATGACGGTGCCAATATCGAGATACTGGATGCGGTCGGCAGCAACAATTTCTTTTTGTTCGGTCTTAAGGCCGAAGAAGTGGCCGAACTGCGCTCTCACTACCAGCCGCAAAGCTATATTGATGCAGACGGCGACCTGAAAGCGGTCATTGATTTACTCCGTTCCGGCTATTTTAATCCGGTTGAACCCGGTATTTTCGATGCGGTTCTGGATGGTCTGTGCAGCCCGCAGGATCCATGGATGACATTGGCCGATTTCCGCAGTTATGTAGATACACAAGAGTCGGTGGCACGGGCCTGGCAGGATCAGGAAGCCTGGACAAAAATGAGTATTCGCAACACCGCCAGTAGTGGTTTCTTTTCCACCGACCGTACCATGCAGGACTACAACAAGGATATCTGGAAGCTGAAACCTTTACATCATAGCGATCAATAAAAACAGGCATGGAGTTCAGCCAAAAGTATTTATTAGATTCCTTGAATCAGGCGGGCCGGTCGCTTTCACGCTATGGCGACCGCCTGCTCGACCGGCGTATCTGTGTGGGCGTTACCGGCTTTAGCGGCAGCGGCAAGACCACCTTTATTACCAGTCTGCTGCACCAGCTACAGCATTTTCGTAACGCCACCCTGCCGGCCTTTTCACCCGCCCTGAAAGGACGGCTGATCGGCGTTAGAAGATTGCCGCTGGATAACGAAGATATTGCGGCCTTTCCCTATGATGAAGGCATCCAGGCACTTTCTTCCACCCCACCGAAATGGCCCAGGGCAACCACCGGTCTCAGTTCATCCCTGCTGGAAATCCGCTATCGTCCGGCCAAAAGCCTGCTGTCTTTTCCCGGACGCCGTTATCACAGCCTGTTTGTTGAACTGCGTGATTACCCCGGCGAATGGCTGCTGGACCTGCCCATGATGCATAGCAGCTTCCGGCAATGGAGCCTGCAATGCGCACATCTTTATGACACCCCGTTACGCGCTTCCTGTCTGGGTGATTTGCACGCCGACCTGCAAACCCTTGATCCTTTAGCCATACTGGACACGAATCTGCGGCTGCAACTGCAAAAACACTTCAACCGGTTCCTGCTTGCATGTCGCAAAGCCGGGCTTACGCTCATTCAACCCGGCCATTATCTGACCCGGCAACAGCCGACCGCCAACGGTTTTTTTCCGCTGTTATCACTGGCTTCCTATAGCCGTGAACAACTCGACAGGGCGCATCCCGACAGTTACTTCAAACAATTGTCAAAAGCTTATGATGACTATGTGCAACTTAAGGTAAAGCCCTTTTTCAAACTGCATTTCAGTCAGGTAGACCGACAGGTTCTCATGGTTGATTTACTCAAAGCCCTGAATGGCGGGCCGGCTTGTCTGGAAGATATGCGCCTGGCATTAACCCGCGTACTGGACTGTATGCATTACGGCCACAGTAACCTGTTAAATCGTTTGTTCCAGCCCAGGGTGGACAAAGTTATTGTGGCGGCCAGCAAAATAGATCAGGTATTGCCGGATCAACATGAAAATATCCGCGCTCTGCTGGGACAGATTGTGCATGAGGCCTATCGCAGTGCCACCTTTGAACTGGTCGATATTTATTGTGAAGCCACCGCCTCCGTGCGCGCCACCCGCGTGAGCAAATATGATAACCGTGTTATGTTGCTGGGGGCTTTGCAGAACGGCCATCAAGGCTATATGAGCCACCCGGATATTCCCGATCATTTGCCGCATGACAACGAATGGCAGGCTTTCAAAGACTGGTCATTACCCGAACTGCTGCCGCCGGCCGGTTTGCACCTGCAACGTGGAGACAGCCTGCACCACATACGTCTGGATAGTGTTATTCGTGAATTACTGGGCGACAAGTTCTGAGACAGCCATGAGCCAACCAACACCCACCGAAGCAAACCACTGGTTTATTCCTCTGCAGGAAGAAGCCGTTGCCGAACCCCTGGAATCACTCAGCGATGACGACAGCGACATTACCTCGGACACACACACCAGTTTTTCTCTGAAGCCGCGCCGTATCGCTTATTTGCGCCCCTTACTGATCGGCCTGCTGTTGCTGTTGTTCAGCATGGGCGGCTGGGAAGTCTATCAAACCTGGCTGGCATTACAGCAATGGCACTGGATAGCCGGCAGTGGCTTTGCACTGCTGATTACCGGGCTGTTGCTACTGGCGCTTAAAGCCTGGCGGGATTTACGTAATAATCAGCAGGACTTACGCAGCGCCATCCAACTGCGGGAAGAAGCCGCACGCTTGCAACAGGAACAAAGTTTCGCCCAGTCCAAACCCTTGCTCTCACGTTTTGAAGCCTTGTATGACAATAAACCGCAGGCCGCACTGCTGCAAAAATGTCTGCAAAACCTGCCCGACTATAACGATGACCGGGAAATTATTCGACATATTGACGAAGGTTTTCTGCAACAACTGGATCAGGCAGCCATGCGCTGTGTGCGCCGCTACAGCCAGCAAACCGGTATTCTGGTCGGGCTGAGTCCTCTGGCACTGGCGGATATGCTGCTGGCTTTGTGGCGCAGCACACGCATGGTCGATGAAATCAGCCAGATTTACGGTATTCGCCCTTCCCTCAGCGGTCGCCTGCGGCTGGGCAAGGAAATTCTGCAGCAAATGGCCTTTGCCGGCGCCAGTGAATGGCTGGCCGATTACTGGCTGGAAGCCACTTCTCGAAGTCTTGTTGATGTGGTATCTGCCAAACTGGCACAGGGTATAGGGGCGGCCCTCTATTCCGCCCGTATCGGCACACGCGCCATGTGCCTGTGCCGGCCTATCGAATTCCGTCCCCAGGAACGCCCCGCCATGCGCAAAATGCTGGGACAGATTCGTGAGGGCGTTAGCCAGGGCCTGTCACAAAAACCTGACTGAATGCTTCTGCCATGCAACAAATCGCCTATAAAATACGCAACAGCCTGTATCTGAACATTACCGATCGCTGCACGCTGGCCTGCACATTTTGCCCCAAGCATAACGGTTCGCTGCAAGTAAAAGGCTATGACCTGACACTGGAACACCGGCCCGCTTATGCTGAAATCATTCAGGCCATCGGTAATCCGCAGGACTATGATGAAGTGGTATTCTGCGGCTACGGAGAACCCACCTTACGATTTAAACTGCTAATAAAAGTCGCAAGCTGGATTAAAAAACACGGCGGTCACACCCGCGTCAATACCGATGGTCTGGCTAACCGTGTCAACAAACGCAATGTTTTGCCCGAAATGGCCCGCGTGATTGATGCACTGTCGGTCTCCATGAACGCACAGAATGAAGAAGTTTATAATCGCCACTGTGTTCCGGCTCTGGCAGGCTCGTTTCAGGACATGCTGGCTTTTCTTAAACAGGCGCCTGACTATATCCAGCAGGTCAGCGCATCGGCCATAGAAGGGCTGGAAGGTGTAGATACCCAGGCCTGTGAAGCACTGGCCAGGTCTTGCGGCGTCCACTTCCGCAAACGCTTTCTGGACAAGCTTGGTTAAGTACAGACCTTGTCTTGCCTCAATCCGGATCATCAAGTGCAAAACATTTGAATAATACTATTCTGATACTACTGATTTCAGCGGCCATCGGCTGGTTCTGGCTGAGCAGCTTGCGTGCGCGTGAACTGGCTAACGGGATTGGAAAAAACCTGTGTAAAAGACGCGGTTATCAGTTCCTGGATGAAACCGTTGCCCTGTCACGCATTACTCTGGCTCGTACCGGGCAGGGTTTACGCATTAAACGTGTTTACAGTTTTGACTATACACGCGCCGGTTTTGAGCGTGACCGAGGCTGGTTAATGCTGGTCGGCATAAATCTGAAAGCCTGGTCTATTGCCGAAATAGATAATGACAGCCGGGAAACAGAATAAGCGAAACTATTTCACCACCTTTAATGATGGCTTTTTGGCCGCTGCTTTAGCAGCTTTGCCATCATCCGTATCCGCGCTATCTTTCGTTTGCTCTTCGCCGGCCTCTGCAGGAAACAGCATACCCTGATTATTTTCTTTGGCGAAAATACCCAGCACAGCGGCTACCGGAAAAGCCACATAGGTTGGTTTTCCGGAAAAGCGCGCATTAAAATAAATCCACTCATTTTCCAGTTCCAGATCAGGCGTTGCCGAAGGCGAAACATTGAAAATAATACGCCCGTCATCAATAAACTGTGACGGCACATCCACACCTTCATAGTGAGCATCCACAATGATGTGAGGGGTTAAATCGTTATCGACAATCCACTGATAAAAGGCGCGTATCAGATAAGGGCGATTGGGAGTCATGCGGCATTGGTTCGCATTTCAATTTCCAGTTCAGTCAAACTGTTGCGAAAGGATTCGCGGGCAAACAGGCGGGTAGCATATTCCTGTACCGGCTTGGTAGATTTGGCCGGCAGTTTGATACCCATAGCCGGCAAACGCCACAGCAAAGGCGCAATACTGCAATCAACCAGGCTGAATTCCTCGCTCATAAAGAAAGGCAGCGCGGCAAAAACAGGCGCTGACTGAATCAGGCGCTCCAGCAGATGTTTACGTGCCGCATCCACATTCTTGCCTTGTGCCAGAATCTGGTCAGCATGCTGATACCAGTCACGCTCAACGCGGTGCATTAATAAACGGGATTTTGCCCGCGCGACCGGATCGACCGGCAATAGCGGCGGATGTGGAAAACGGTCGTCCAGATATTCCATGATGATGCGTGAATCATATAAAACCAGATCACGATCCACCAGGGTTGGCAAGGTACCGTAAGGGTTCAGTTCCATCAAATCATCCAACTGCTCAGGCAGTGCAGAATCAATAATTTCCACTGTAATATTTTTTTCAGCGAGCACCATCCGCGCACGATGGCTATACAGGCTTTCCGGATCTGAATAAAAAGTCATCACAGATCGTTTGCTAGATACCGCTGCCATTCAAATATTCTCCCGCAGATAGATGGTCATAGCCGACACAGAATGTGTCAGGCTGTAAACGAAGAAACGGGACAAGCCGCTGATAGTGCTTGTCCCGCATACATCAGTTTTTCACGTGTTTAATGAATATCTTTCCAGAATTCTTTCTTCATCAGGTAGGCGATAACCAGAAAGAAGGCCAAAAAGATTAAAACATAAATACCCAGACGCTGGCGTTCCAGTTTAACCGGCTCACCGATATAGGCTAGAAAATTGACCAGATCACGTACCGTATCATCATACTCTACATTACTCAGAGTGCCCGGAGTGACTTGCTCAAAATGCTCGAATACCTGGTGTTCATGGCCGTGTTCATCGGTCTCTGTCTTGAAAACCGCTTTTTGAGTACCTTGCAATTCCCACAAAACGTGCGGCATACCCACGTCTTTGAAAACCATGTTATTGACACCGAAAGGACGCGAGTCATCAATATAAAAAGTACGCAGATAGGTGTACAACCAGTCCGGGCCATTTTTCTTGGCCCGCGCAATCAGTGACAGATCCGGTGGCTGGGTTCCAAAAAAGCCGGCTGCCTGTTCTGCAGTCATGGCAATTTTCATCTGTGAGCCAAGTTTGTCCGAAGTGAACATCAGGTTCTGTTCCACTTCGGCTTCGCTCAAGCCCAGGTCATCCACCAGTTTGTTATAACGCACATAGCTGGCGGCGTGGCAATTCAGACAGTAATTAACAAATGTCCTGGCTCCACGCTGCAAAGAGGCTTTGTCTGTCAGATCAATATTGGCAGAGTCCAGCGGATAGCCTCCTGATGAGGCCAGCAAAGTCATTGGCATCAGCGCCAGTACTACAAGTGAAATCAGCTTCTTCATTGGGGAACCCTCTCTGGAACAGGCTTGGTTTTATCCATCACACTATAAAAAGGCATGAGGATGAAGAATGCAAAATAAAGAACCGAAAAGATTCGGGCAAACATAGTATAGGTAGGTGTTGCAGGTTGAGTACCGAAGTAACCCAGTGCAATAAAACTAACTACAAAGATTGCAATAGCGGCTTTGAATACAGGCCCTTTATAGCGAATGGACTTAACCGGACTGCGATCCAGCCAGGGCAACAGGAACAGCACCACAATAGCGGCTCCCATGGCAACCACGCCGAAGAACTTATCCGGAACTGCGCGCAAAATTGCATAGAACGGAGTGAAGTACCACAAAGGCACAATATGCTCAGGTGTTTTCAATGGATTAGCTGGAATAAAATTATCCGGCTCCAGAAACCATCCACCAAACTCAGGCATAAAAAAGACCACTACCGAGAACAGCATCAGGAATACGATCACACCGACAATATCCTTAACCGTGTAATAAGGGTGGAAAGGAATGCCATCCAGAGGAATGCCATTTTTGCCTTTCTTTTTCTTGATCTCGATACCTTCCGGGTTGTTTGAACCCACTTTGTGCAGCGCCACAATATGTACGAATACCAGCATAACCAGTACCAGCGGCAAAGCAATAACATGGAAAGCAAAGAAACGGTTGAGTGTGGCATCTGCAATCACATAGTCACCACGAATCCACAGTGCGAGTGATTCACCAACCACCGGAATGGCACCAAACAGGGAAATAATAACCTGCGCACCCCAGTAAGACATCTGACCCCAGGGCAGTAAATAACCCATAAAGGCTTCCGCCATCAGTGCCACATAGATAATCATGCCGAATATCCACAGCAGTTCACGCGGTTTCTGGTACGAACCGTAAATCAGACCACGGAACATGTGCAGATAGACCACAATGAAAAATGCGGATGCGCCAGTGGCGTGCAGATAACGAATCAGCCAGCCCCATTTGACATCACGCATGATGTATTCAACAGAAGCAAAGGCCTGCAAGGCATCGGGCTTGTAGTTCATGGTCAGCCAGATACCGGTAAGAATCTGGTTAACCAGCACCAGCAGGGCCAGCGAACCGAAAAAATACCAGAAATTAAAGTTCCTGGGTGCGTAGTATTGCGCCAGATGTTCGTTCCACACCTTGGTCAGCGGGAAGCGATCATCAATCCAGCCTACAGCAGCAGTTAATTTACTCATGAGGCAGCCCCTCCATCTTCGCCAATCAGTATGACACTGTCATTCATGTATACATGCTTCGGAATAACCAGATTCAAGGGAGCCGGAACACCCTTGAAAACCCGTCCGGCCAGATCAAATTTGGAACCATGGCAAGGGCAGAAAAAACCACCTTTCCATTCCGGACCCAGGTCTGCCGGCGCCACTTCAGGACGATAGGTAGGTGAGCAACCCAAATGGGTGCAAATGCCCACGCAGATAAAGTATTTTTCCTTGATAGAGCGGGTAGGATTCTGACAATAAGCAGGCTGCTGCGGCTCTTTGGATTCCGGATCAGCCACCGTCTCATCCAATTCAGGAAGCAGGGTCAGCATTTCTTTGGTGCGGGAAACCACCCAAACCACTTTGCCGCGCCATTTGACCAGCATAATGGCCCCTTCTTCCAACTTGCCAATATCCGCCTCAACCGGCGCACCGGCCGCTTTGGCCCTTTCACTCGGCAACATGGAGGCAATAAAAGGAACGGCTACAAAGCCCGCGCCCACAGCACCCATTGCACTGGCAGCTATCACCAGATTTCGCCGTTTTTTCAGATCGACGTCTCCCGCACTCATAAGCTTTCCCCTGCCACATAACAAAGTTCAACACCCTGCTGCAGCTCATTTCTCATTTCAGAATATACTAATAAATAGCAGACATAATATACTAATAAATAGCAGACATAACTTAACCGGGCATTCTCTAATATGACAGGCCTCAGGTCAAGCTAAAAAAATAAACACCCGCCATAGCGGAGCTTGAAAATCCAACCGGGAAAATTCAATATAACCCGTAAATTTTGACTAAAGAACATGAAAATCAATCAGTTATAAATCTCCTGGAAAAGCTCAAGCCGTTCTCGCTACGCCATTCCGCTTTTGCAGAATCTTTATTACCCCGCTTAGCCACCGGCAACGTCCGCTCGCACAATAACGTCCGCTATTGTGCGCCATCAGGCACAAAACTTTACTGACCTACCTCAAACGCGACCCTGATCCGGCCCCAGTCATTTATCCCAGGTTCATAGAAACCTTGACAGCAGCCTGCGCCCTACCTAGCATCTGCACTCCTTTTGTGTTCTGCCAGCCTCTGCCCCTATGCATTTTTCCGAAATCCAAGACCTGCTCAGCGACGACATGAAAGTCGTTAATCAACTGATTCTGAAACGCCTCAGTTCAGATGTAGTTCTTATCAACCAGATCGGGCATTACATTATCAACAGCGGCGGCAAACGCCTGCGCCCGATGGTTGTATTACTGGCCGCACGCGCAGCCGGCTATGATGGCCAGCAACATATTGAACTGGCAGCCATTGTTGAATTCATTCATACAGCCACCCTGTTGCATGATGACGTGGTGGATGAATCGGAACTGCGCCGCAATCAGGAAACCGCCAACCATGTATGGGGCAATGCCGCCAGTGTGCTGGTGGGTGATTTTCTTTATTCGCGCTCTTTTGAAATGATGGTAGGCATCAATAATATGCAGGTGATGGATATTCTGTCGCGTGCCACCAATCGTATTGCCGCCGGCGAAGTGCTGCAACTGCTCAACATCCATGAACCGGATACCAGCGAAGCCGACTATATGGAAGTGATACAGCGCAAAACATCAACACTGTTCGAAGCCGGTACACGCCTGGGCGGAGTGATTGCCCGGGCAGGTGAAGAAACAGAAAACGCCCTGAAGAATTATGGCCTGCACCTGGGCAATGCCTTTCAACTGGTGGATGACGCGCTGGACTACGGCAGCGGCGATGATATTGGCAAAAACCTGGGCGACGATCTGGCAGAAGGCAAACCCACCCTGCCCCTCATCCGTGCCATGCAGCAGGCCAACCCGCAACAACGCGAACTTTTAGCTGAAATTATCCGCGAAGGTCGCCGTGACAGCATGCCGCAAGTACTCAAAATTATTGAATCAACGGATGCTCTGGAGTACACTGCGCAGCTTGCCGATCAGCAGGCACAACAGGCCATTGAAGCTCTCAATGTCTTGCCGCACAGTCCCGAACGCGAAGCGCTTGCTGAACTGGCCAGGTTCTCGGTCAACAGAACCAGTTAAACGGGGTGTAGCTCAGCTTGGTAGAGCACTGTCTTCGGGAGGCAGGGGCCGGAGGTTCAAATCCTCTCACCCCGACCAACATGGATGTCGGGAGTGTCGGTATTGCAGGAGCATTTACCGACCAACCAACAGTGATGTCGGAAGTGTCGGTATTGCAGAAGCATTTACCGACCGACCCATTCAACCCGCATCATTCATACCCGGGCCGGTCAATCCCGCCCGCTCTGCAATAAATCAAACACCAACCGTGCAAACCCGGCCGCCCTGGCCGGATCAGACAATATCTGCATCATCTGATTCTGGTGCGCTTCACTACTGTCCATCACCGCATCATCAATGGCTTTGGCAAAACCACCCAGCAAGGCCTGCTCGGGTGAGTTATTGGCAATCTGGCTCATCACCAGTTTGTTCTCGCTGATTTTGTCGCGAATGGTATAAGCATAATTGACCAGATCTTTATCCGTCAGTTCATCGGTAATAAACAACTCATTCAGGCGCGCAATAATTTGTGACAGAAATTCTTCTTTTTTGTCTTTCGCGCGGGCCGACCCCAAACCCTCGCCGGGTTGCAGTTTGTAGTCTGCCGCATCTTCTTCAAGTTTAAGGTGCTGCTGGCGAATGGCGGATAAGCGGTAATGACTCAGCAGCACGCTGATTCAAATCAATATCGTCTTCATCAATCAGCCCTTCACGCAGCATGGGGCGCAGATTGCGTGCGTATAAACTGAGTTTTTCAAGATCCTTGTCATCGTAATCAACAATTTGCGACATGAACTCGTAGTAACGAACAAAAGTACCCAGGTCTTTTTTGAAGATTTCCAGCGTATCTTTTTCTTCCTGAAGTTTCACTGAAATCCAAATCAACCTGACAGTCAGCCATCAAGCCACCATACGCAAAAGCAGTGAAACAAAATCTTTTTCCCGTG